>NZ_CBFFRJ010000030.1:0-44984 GCF_965644225.1 Phytobacter sp. V91
TGCGGGCATCGTGAAAAATCTATGGCAAAGAAAGCCTTATGTTCTCATAACTGACGATTAAATCGCACCTTCCTTAGCCAATGTTTCCCGGGTCACGGTGACACGCGTTCTTAATGAACCGGATAAAGTCAAAGAAGAAACCCGGATCCGTGTTGAAGAAGCGATAAAAACGCTCAATTATACGCCCAATTTAAGCGCCCGCTCGCTGGTGAGTAAAAGCAGCGGCGTGATTGGCATGCTGGTGCCTGATAATATCTCCGGCTTCTTCGGATCGGTGATGAGCGCGGTGCACAAACAGGTCAATGCCAAAGGCAAAATGCTGATGGTGCTTGAGAGCACCGGGGCCAGCGAAGAAGAGAACGCCCTGCGTAAGTTAGATGAAATTAACTGCGATGGTTTTCTTCTTTATGTGCGCCACCTTTCCACGGAAAAAATCAAAACCTACACCCGTTCCAAGCCGGTGGTCTTGCTCGATGCCGCAGAGGCATCGGCCATTGCCGCCATCACCTTTGGCCATTACCAGGCCGCGTTTGACGCCACCCGGAAGCTGACTGACGCCGGGCATCGTCATATTGCTGTTGTTGGCGGTCCGGCATCGCGCCGCAGCGCCATCGCCCGTCTTAACGGCTGCGTCGACGCTATCCGACAGGTTAATGACGGCTGGGATCTGAGCTTTACCGCATCCGGCAGCTATGGTCAGGAGTTTGGCGAAGCCGCCACCCTTGAGCTGATCGGCCGCAAGCCGGAGATAACCGCCATAGTCTACTGCGGTGAACGCGCATGCTCAGGTGGGTTGCGTGGGCTAAGGACGCTGGGGAAAAATGCCCCGGAAGATATTTCGATTATCTCTTTCGACAGCTTCGGGCTGACGCAGTATCTGGCTCCCCATATCGACAGCGTGATTTATCCGGTCAAAGAGATGGCCGAATACGGCGTCAGCGAAGTGCTCAATCAGCTCTTTCATAAGGACTATGCCATCAGGCCCAAAGAGTTTGCCCACTATTTTATTGCCGGTGACTCGATAAGGCCCTGTTAAGGCCCGTTATCACTTTATTTCCCGCCGCCTGTACAGGCGCTTTGTTAACAGACACAGCGCCAGGAAAACCAGCAAATAGAGAAAGACATAACCCCCGGTTTGCTGGCGGTTTTCCCGCTCAGGATCCGCCGCCCAGCTTAAAAATGCCGTCACGTCTTTGGCGTACTGCGCTTCGGTTTGCGGCACAACGGGCTGCCCGTTCGCGCCTATTGGATAGCTGAACTCATTATCAGCCAGAGGGCGCGTCATGCTGGTTACCCCGCCGGGGAAAAAGCGGTTTTTCGTCATCTGCGGATCCTGATCGTCATACCCGGTGAGAACAGCATACACATAGTCGCTGCCCTGCTCGTTGTACGGGATAAACAGATCAAAGATAAACTGCGGGAAGCCGCGATCGTAGCTGCGCGCCCGGGTGATATAGGTCAGATCAACCGGCACAATGCCGTTATGCATAAATTTTGCCTGCTGAGGATTGGCAAAGGGCGGCAGCATCTTGTCACCCAGCCGTCCGCTGCGCTCCATCGGTTCACCCTCATCGTCGATATCGGCAAATACATAGCCGCTGGCTAATTCTCTGGCGGCTTCCATGCTGAGCTGCGGCCCGCCAGGACGGGTGAGGGAGCGAAAATCAAGGTACGCCATCCCATGGCAGGCGCGGCACTTTTCGCTGTAGATCTGCAAACCACGTCTGAGCTGGTCCTGGTCATATTTGCCGTTCACCCCGGCAAAGCTCCAGCTCTGGCGCTCGGGCGTGGCGGCCTGTTCAGCCGCCCTTGCGGTAAAGGCTGCGCTTAACAGGGACAGCGCGATAACAAAAAGAGATTTCAGCATGCTTAACTCTGTTTTTCCAGAAAACGGCGGCAGGGGAGCAGAAGCAAAAACCAGGCGAAATAGATAATTGTTGAGAGCTGCGACGCCGGGCGGATCCACCCCTGCTCATCAGAGCGCCCGCTCAGCCAGTCGATCAGATCCGGCCCGACCAGCGCCTTCGATCCCAGCCAGCCCAGAAAGAGGGCATTGAGCACCCACAGCAGAAAACAAATTTTGACGATGATGCTGTGGTGGCGAAAACGTGACGTTGAGGTGTCGAGCCAGGGCAGGAGATAGAACACCAGCACCGCGCCGCCCATCAGCGAGATGCCCAACAGTTCGCCAGGGAAACAGCGCAGAATGGAAAAGAGCGGCAGGAAATACCACTCCGGGGCGACGATTAACGGTGTGACGGTGGGATCTGCCGGAATGTAGTTATCCGCACTACTCAGGTAATTCGGCGCGAAGAACAGCAGCCAGCTGAACAGCATCAGGAAGAGGGTGATTTTGACGGCATCGTCATGGGTCATTTTATAGTCGAACAGCAGGCGGCATTTATCCTTCGCACTGAACTCCCTTTTCATCGCATCGGCATAGGCGTGGCGGACGGTGCGAATATGGACCACGGTCATCAGGATAATGATAAACGGCAGAATAAAATGCAGGACGTAAAAGCGGCCCAGCGTCGGCGTTCCCAGGGCGTAACCGCCAATCAGCAGGCTATGCAGGTCATCGCCGATAACGGGAACGGCGTGAGCGAATTCGGTTATCACCGTTGCCGCCCAGTAACTTTTTTGCCCCCAGATAAGGCTGTAACCCAAAAAGGCGGTCACCATCAGCAGCAGATAGAGGGTGACGCTTATCATCCACATTTTCAGATAAGGTTTACGATAGACCACGTAATACATGCTGCGCAGCATATGCAGATAGCAGGCGAAGAAAAACAGCGAAGCGCCAATCATATGCGCATCGCGGATAAGCTCCCCGTGTTTCACATTGCGCATAATGTGAATAATGGAGGCGTAAGCGGATTCCACGGTGGAGATATAAAACATCGCCAGGATGATCCCGCTGAGGGTTTGCACCAGCAGCATCAGTAATAACAGCGCTCCGGCGGAGAAAAGCCAGATCCCACGCACGGTTTTAGGCAACGGAAGACGCTGTAGCCAGCGGGTAACGGGCCGGGAGGTCAGCGGAGGGGAATTATCGACCATCTTAAACGTCCTTCACGCCAATGCGCAGTGTCTGGCCGTCCGGGTGAAAAGCATAATCCGGGATCGCCATATTTTCTTCCGCCGGTCCCCGGGTCACCCGGCCGGACAAATCAAACTCTGAGCCGTGGCAGGGGCACAGCCAGCCGCTTTTCTCGCCGGTCTGCTCATTAGGAATACAGCCCGCATGGGGGCAATAGCCGTAAACCACCAGCCACTGCTCATGACCGGGTTTTACCCGCTGCGCATCCGCCTGGGGCTGGATCCGGCTTACCCCGTCAAGGGCGTTGGCCAGTTTGATCTCCTGCTCGGTGCGATGACGAATAAACACCAGTTTTCCCCGCCAGACGCGACGCAGGGTTTCCCCAGGCGCGACATTGCCAAGGGGAATATCCATCGGCTCGCCGTCTGCCTGGGTTTGTTCATCCGGCCCGAGGGCGGCGACCAGGGGCCACATTGCCGCAGCCACGCCCGCGGCGCCGACAAATTTTGTCAACTTACATAAACATTCACGCCGCTGCTCATGGATAACCTCGGCCGCGTCGTCAGGGTTTTTACCGGGTCCGGTCATGATCACCGCCTCCTTGTGGCGATTTACTGGGCATCCATACGGGCAAAAATGGCTTTCAGGCGCTTATCGGCAACCCCTGGCGCTTTGAAATTACGGTAAGCATCGGTCAGTTTCGCATCGCCGACCTTAATCAGCATCACCATGCCCATGGCGTAATGCGGCGAACACTTGATGCCGTACAGTCCTGGCTTGTCATATTTGACTTCGATCTCTTCGTCGATTTTCCCGATAAAGCCCTGGTAGCCCTCCGGGGAGAGCTCCGCAATCGAGGCGGCGTTATGGCTGCGGTGGGTGCGAATAAATTTCACGCTGTCGCCGGGCTGGATATCCAGAAAGTCCGGCTCGTAAACCATTGGCCCGGCAGTGCCACGGTTTTTCATCAGGACTTCGTGTACCTGGGCAAAGGCAGGCGCGGTCAGCGCCAGCAGGCAAACCACTTTCAGCATCGTTAAAAGGTATTTCATGGTATTTCCCTTGATTAAGAAAAGACGTCTACCGGGCAACGGTAGCGAATAAAACAGCCTGCTTCGCCGGGAGAGGCATCGACAATCGCCTCCACCCCAAACCAGCGGCGAATGTTTTCCGTGGTGAAGAGCGCCCTGGGCGTACCGATGCTGACGATTTTCCCGTCCTGCATCGCAATAATGCGATCGCAAAACATCGCCGCATGATTCAGGTCATGCAGGGCGGCAATCACCGTCAGCTTTTGTTTTTTCACCAGGCTAAGCAGGCCAATCTGGTGCTGAATATCGAGGTGGTTGGTCGGCTCATCCATCAACAGCAGATCCGGTTGCTGGGCGAGGGCGCGGGCAATATGCAGGCGCTGGCGTTCGCCGCCGGAGAAGGTATGCCAGCAGCGTTCCCGCAGATGGCAGGCGGCGGTTTTCACAAAAATATCGCTGACCACCGCCTCATCCGTTGCGGACCAGGGCCGGAGCGCGCTGAGGTAAGGCGTGCGCCCTAACGCCACCGCCTGCCAGGCGGTCAGCCTTTCACTGGTATCGGCCTGTTGTTCAACCAGCGCCACTTTGCGGGCAAACTCCCGCCGCGACCAGTCGTTCAGCGCTTTACCCTCAAGGCTGATGGTGCCGCGTGTCGGTCTGGTCAGCCCGGCGATCAGCGAAATAAGTGACGTTTTCCCGGAGCCGTTTGGCCCGACAATACCGATAAACTCACCCTGATGGACGCGAAAGGAGACGTCATCAACAATGGTTTTCTGCCGGATATCCCGCCCGACACGGTGAACATCGACACACACCGGCGCATGGATCTGCGGGGAGATATCAGGCGACTGAAGCGAAGCCGGGTTGCGGGTCATTGGGTTTTGCTCCCACGAATAAGGATAAAGGAAAACGCGGGCGCGCCGACCAGCGCGGTGATCACCCCAATCGGCAGCACCTGCCCGCTGAGCAGAGTGCGGGAAACCACATCGGCGACGATCAGAAAAATGGCGCCGGCGAGGGCGCTGGCGGGCAACAGGCGCGCATGTTGATTGCCGACAATCAGCCGTGCCGCATGGGGGATAACCAGCCCCACAAAGCCAATGGCGCCGACGATCGACACCATAATGGCGGTCATGGCGGTGACGGCGCCAATCAGCACAATGCGGGTGCGTTTTACCGGAATACCCAGCGAGGCCGCCGAGTCGATACCAAAGGTAAAGGCATCAAGATGGCGGGCGTGCCAGAGGCAAATCATCACCCCCACAATGGCGGTGGGGACCGCCAGCGACACGTCCGGCCAGCGGATGCCGCTCAGGTTGCCTAACAGCCAGAACATGATCCCTCGCGCCTGCTCGGCGTTGGCCGATTTGGTAATAATGAGCGAGGTGAGGGCGTTAAACAGTTGAGAGCTGGCGATCCCGGCAAGAATAATATGGGTGGCGGACGCGCTGCGCTGGCCCCGTGCGGCCATCGCCAGCAGGGCCACAAATAAAAACGCGGTCAGGGCGCCAATAAATGCGCCAAAGGACATGGAGATGGCTCCTGCGCCCAGCCCCGTGAGGGCGACCAGCACCGCACCCGTTGAGGCACCGGCTGAGATCCCCAGCAGATAAGGCTCTGCCAGCGCATTTCGCAGCAGCGATTGCAGCACCACGCCGGAGACGGCCAGGCAGGCACCGCAGCAGGCGGAAACAATCGCCCTGGTCAGGCGGTAATTCCAGATAATCCCCGCATCCAGGGGATCCACCTGATAGCCGGAGTCGAAGAACGCGTTGCTCAGGGTTTTCACGACCACCCGCCAGGGGATCACCGTTTCGCCGATGGAAATCCCCGCCACGATCGCGCAGCACAGCAGCACGCTTACCCACAACGCATGGGCGAAAAATCTTGCCATCAGGGGCGTACTTGATACGCGAAGCCGGGTGAGTTCACTCATGCAAAACCTGATTTCCGTGATTAAAAATACCGGAACGGGCGCATGGCACGTTCCGGCGTAAGGGTTAGTGGCTGGCTTTCTCTTTTGCCAGTCCGGATTCCACCAGCGCATCAGCCAGTTTTTCCAGTCCATCGATAGTGCGGATCCCGGCATTCATGGTCTGCACATCGATAACGGTCAGATGATTTTCCTTCACCGCGGGCAGCAGTCGGGTCACCGGATCGGTCTTTAAATAGTCCATCTTCACTTTCCAGTCATCTGCCGGGAAACGGCGGCGGGACATCTCCCCGAGCACAATCACCGAAGGATTGGCCTTCGCGATGGTTTCCCAGCCGACGGTGGGCCACTCTTCAGAGGAATCAATAATGTTTTTGACCCCAAGGGTAGAGGCAATCCAGGCGGCAGGGCCGAGTTTTCCGGCGACATAAGGGTCAAGTTGCAGGTCAGCGCTGGAGAACCAGAACACCGCTGAGACATCTGGCGGGAGCTTATCCAGACGCTGACGGGCTTTTTCTTCGCGGGCTTTCAGGCTGGCAATCAGCGCATCGCCTTTTTCCTGCACGTCGAAGATATTCGCCAGATCGGCCACTTCCTGATACACCAGTTCAATGTTAAACATGCCTTTACGCACGCCATCGCCGCCGTCGGCGTTGTCTTTCGCGCAATCTGCCGGGGCGGTATAGACCGGCACCTTCAGCTCGCTGAACTGCTCATAAGAGGCAACCGTACCCGCCGGGCCTATCTGCCACTCAAACTGGCTGGCGACCAGATCCGGTTTTTTCGCCACAATGCCTTCGAAGCTGGGGATGTTCTGCGCGATGACCGGGACTTTTTCATTGGCCTCTTTAAAGGGGGCCAGCACCGGGCCGAACCACAGTGCGGTACCCGCTACCCGGTCAGCAAGCCCGAGGGCGTAGAGAATTTCGGTGCTGTTTTGCCCGACGGTCACCACCTGACGCGGCGCCTGGGTGAAGGTGATATCGCGACCGCAGTTTTTGATGGTCAGGGGGTAGTGGGGTTGTGCCGCCTGTACGCTGACGCCTGCCAGCAGGGCGGCTGCGCCCATCAGGGTTAACACTGCGCGACGGGCATATTTATTCGCGCTGGTGGTGGTCATTTTCTTCATCATGTTCCTCTGAAAACTGGCGCAGACAGCTGCGCTCCCTTTAATCCATTCCGGGGACAGACACATGACAAGGCATGACATTTACTACACAAAGGTAAGCAGGCCGGGATAACGCAGACAGAGCCCCGGAAGAGAAAACCTGAAACACAATCTGTAACGCGGTAGTAACCAATGCCAGACTCAGTCATCCTACGGACCATCCCGCCCGATAAGTGAAAACAATGTCGATAGCAGGTCTCCTGGCTCGCGGTAACTCGAACATCGGCCTTCCCATTAATTAACTTAACAGTGACCTGCAATTAACAAGGTTAATTGCCTCTGACGTTCAATATCCGCTTACAGTTGCGGGGGCAGCTATGGCATAAGAGAATGTAGACTCCGCACCATATTCCATCTGACAGTTAAAAAACCATCAAATATTGCTATCTGAGAGCGGACTCTATCGGCAATATATTTTTCCGTCAACCATCTAAAAAAGCTGGTCAGGAACAATTTAAAATCACTGGCCTTGTTATTTTGTGATTATAAATCAATTGGTTATATTGTTTTATTGTGTTTGTAATTATTAGTCTGTATATCAACTCAGTGATTCAAATGAGAATTGTTTGATATTTATCAATATTATTGTCTGCTTTATCTTAAGGACCAGACCTGGGGTAATTATTCAACCTGCGGTGGATCAATCATTTTGCTCATTCCCGGCAGCCATAACAGCAAAAACAAAGACCGCCCGCAGCTGAATAAAATATAACTGAGCCACAAGCCATTATTGCCGTAAGGGCCGATAAGCCCCCAACTGACGAGCAGCCATAACGCCAGCGAAAGCAGCATGGAATTACGTACCGGGCGCGTCCAGGTGATACCGGTAAATATGCCGTAAAACACCAGACCGACGCTGGCGCACAGCGGAAATAGCGTCAGCCAGGGCGCATACCTGAGACTGAGCGCAATGACCTCCGGTTGCCGGGTAAACAAACCGATGACTGGTGAAGCAAAAAACGCCCAGACCAGGGCAATCAGCAGCGGAACCCACAGGCAGGAAATTACCGAACATTTCACCGTTCGCGCGAGTAATTGTTTGTCCTTCGCCCCGCGGGCCTGGCCGCTGAAGACGCTGGAGGCATTGGCGAAGCCATCGAACAGGTAACACATCAGATAGTGGATCTGAAACAGGATCATATTGGCGGCGAGCACGTCGTTGCCCTGTGACGCGCCGATAGCAACAAACTGGTTGGTCACCACCAGCAGGCACACCGTTCTTATCATCAGGTCGCTGTTAACCAGAAACATCTGGCGAAATGCGGAGCCATCAAAAAGGTCGCGATACCCGCCGCGAATATGGGTCAACAGGCCTGAGCGAAGTACCAGCCAGAGGCCCATTAGCGTGCCGAGGATCTGGGCCAGCAGGGTGGCGCAGGCCACCCCGCGTACACCGGCGGAAAAAAACCGCACCAGCAGCACCGCCAGCCCGATATTGAGCAGGTTAATCACAATCTGATTGCACAGCACGCTGCGGGTCAGCCGTTTTCCCATCAGCCAGCCGAGCAGAACATAGTTAGCCAGGGTAAAGGGCGCGCCCCAAATCAGAATGAAAAAGTAGTCATGGGCGTAACGCTTTACCGTCTCGCTGGGGGAAAGCAGCGCCATCGCCGCGCTGAACAGCGGTTTTTGCAGAAGGATAAATATCACCCCCAGCACGCAGGCCACCAGCAATGGGCGCAGAAGCGCCATCAGCAGCGCCGGGGATCCATGCCGCGACTGGGCGCTCCAGGCGGTGGTGCTGACCCGTAAAAAACCAAACAGCCAGTAGAGGGTATTGAAAATCACCGCCCCCACCGCGACGCCGCCGATTAGCGCCGGGTCGGTAAAATGCCCGACCAGCGCGGTATCCACCGCCCCAAGAAGCGGGGTGGTCAGCGTTGAGAGCATAAAGGGCACAACCAGCAGCAGGTATTGCCGGTAGCTTAAAACAGAGGTGGGTATTGCCGATGCGCTCATAAATCAACGTTATTAAATAATAGGTTATATAAAAGTGTCAGACGACCATCAGGTTGCCCATCATACCCAGTTCTTCATGTTCCAGAATATGGCAATGGTACATGCGCATGCCGGGAGAGTCCTGACGCATCAGCAATTTTATGCTTTCACCGGGGAGGACATTCACCGTATCGTGCCAGCCGACAACCTCAGGAGTTGTGCGCGTTTCGCCGTACAGTGACTCGATTAGCTGAAACTGCCCACCGTGAATATGCATCGGGTGATCCATCGGCGTGGCGTTGATAAAGGTCCACTCATCGGTCTGCCCGACCAGACTATGGATGTCCATCCGCGCAAGATCGAAGCTTTCACCGTTAAGCCAGAAACCGCGACCAGGACGACCGCCATGGTTTTCCATCAGCTTGCCCATATGCTCCATCAGCATGATTTCATGCTTTTGCCCGTCAAAAACCAGCGGCGTAATAGGGCGCAGCGTTTCCGGCAGGCTCACTTGCCGGGCTCCCTGAAGGGCAACGCTTGCAATGGCGACAGGCTTTGTGGGGGCGGCACTGTGCATTTTATGCCGATCGTAGGGCAGCAGCATGAGCGGATGCTGACCATCCTGGCCTTCAATCACCACTTCTGCTCGTTGGCCTGGGGCCAGCAGCAGACTCTGTTTTGCAAGCCCAGGGCTTGCCTGTAAGCCGCCGTCGCTGCCCACCTGGCGGAGTGAGGCGCCGGGGATCGCAAGTTGCAGATAGCGGGCGGAACAGCAGTTCCAGACTCGCACCCGCACGGCGCCATGCAGGGTGATGTGCGGCATTAGCGCACCGTTAATCAGCACCTGCCGGCCTTCACGTCCGTCGAGCCATTCATGGAATGTATGCGGCGTGACCCTGCCGTCGGCATTAAGGGAGATATCGCTTATCACCCAGTGCTGTTCCGGCAAAGAGGCGAGCGGATCCTGACGGCTGCGCACGATTAAGGGACCGGCCAGACCGTGGCTCACTTGCTCAACCACCCCGGTCAGTGGGTGAGGGTGATACCAGTAAGTCCCGGCGCAATCCTCAGGTAAACGAAAACGGTATGTCCGGGTTTCGCCCGGTTTGACGGGCATCTCCGGGCCGCCATCCTGATCGGAGGGGACCGGCAGGCCGTGCCAGTGGACGGTGGTATCGGCGCTAAGCTGGTTGGTGAAAGCAATGTCCACCTCCATACCTTCTTCCAGCTCAATCAATGGCCCCAGCATGCCGCCGTTATAGCCATACAGATCGGCGCTGAGGATATTCCCCACCCTGGCCTGTTGCCCGGACTGCGCGGTAAGGGACGCCCTGAAAGTACCTGGCTGCTGGCTTTGATTCGCCAGCCGACGCAGCTCTGGCAACGGTTGCTGCCCGGAGCCTGCCCCGGCAAAGGCCCATGAGCTTGCCAGCAGCCCCAGCGTACCCTGTAAAAAGTGACGACGTGTTACCTTCATGGCATCCCTGATTGCGCTTATTTGTCGATGTCGGCCAGGTATTTGTCGAGGCGATCGCCCTTCATAACCAGCTTCGGTTTAAGCTTTTTGGCTTTCGCTTCCACGGCCTCCAGGTTGCTGGCTTTCCCCACTTGCACCAGACCAATCATCGACATCATTAAATGCGGCGGGCAGTAGTAGAGATAAATACCTTCTTTATCCAGGGTGACGGTCCACTTTTCATCCAGTTTACTTTTCCACGCGCCTGCGCCTTCCGGGACGACGTAGCTCTGCACGTAATGGCTGCTGTTTTCTGGAACAAAGGTAACGGTATCGCCGACGGCGGCTTTCACCACCGGCGGCTCAAAGACCATTCCGCCGTCTTTGCCGTAGTTGAGCATTTTGACCTCATGGTCAACGGCCATGGCGGCGGGGGCTGCGAAACTGAGCGCCAGAGTCAGCGCAAGGGAGAATTTCATGCTTCTTTCCTTAGAGGGATGTTTATCATCAGAGGGTGGTGGCGGCTAAGCGGCTGGATCATCGGTAATCCGCCGTTGTCATAGACAATTTCCAGCGTCACGCCGTAAGTGTGAGAGAGCAATTCAGGGGTAATGATGGCCTGGGGCGCGCCCGTGGCCTGTAACGTCCCCTGGGAGAACACCAGCAGATTATCAGCATACTGGCAGGCCAGATTCAGGTCGTGCAGAACGACAACGGTCACCAGATCCCGTTCGCGGGTTTGCTCCCGGACCAGATCCAGCATCGCAATCTGGTGATGCAGATCGAGCGCGCTGACCGGCTCATCAAGCAGCATCATTCTGGCGTTGCGCATCAGAACCTGAGCGAAGAGCACCATCTGGCGCTGCCCGCCGCTGAGGCTGCCAACGTCCCGGTGCGCCAGAGGGGCAATTCCCGCCGCGTGCAGGCAGTTCATCGCCTCAGCCAGCAGGTTTGGGTCGATATGCAACGTCAGGGTTTCCAGCCCGCCGAGGACGACGATTTCCAGCACGCTCAGCGAGACATCAAGCCCGGTATCCTGCGGCATATAGGCAATAGCCTGCCGCCACTGCTGTATAACCCGGGAGCGATGACGCCCCGCGCCCAGGGTTTTCTCCTGCCAGCCAATATGCCCGGATTGTAAGGGTAAATCGGCAAACAGGGAGCGCAGCAGGGTCGATTTCCCGGTGCCGTTTGGCCCGATAATCACATGCACCTGACCGCTGGCGAGCGTGGTGCTGATGCCCTGCATAATGGTCTTAGTGCCATGGGCAATGCTCAGGTTGTTGAGCGTTATCATTGCGCGCGTCTCCGTGGGGAGAAAATCAGCCACAGCAGGAAGGGCACGCCAACGATGGCGGTGACGATCCCCACCGGAAACAAGGCTCCCGGAATAATGGATTTTGACATCACCGAGGCGGCGGAAAGCATCAGAGCGCCGCTGAGCATCGACATGGGTAAATAAAAGCGCTGATCTTCACCGACGCTGACCCGCGCCAGGTGCGGCGCCACCAAGCCAATAAAACCGATAACGCCGACAAAGCTGGTGGCCGTTGCGGTCATGACCGCCACAATCACCAGCACTTTGATGCGCAGATGACGAACATTCACCCCCAGACTTGCCGCCCGCATTTCACCCATCCGCAGTGCGGCCAGCTTCCACGAGTCAAGCCACAACAGAATGCAGCAGACAAGGGTGACAAGGGTGGTGATGCCGAGCGTCGGCCAGGTGGTTTTGGTCAGACTGCCGAACAGCCAGAATAAAATTTGCTGCGACAGCTCCGGGGAGGCAATGAACTGAATCAACGAAATCAGTGACTGGAACAAAAAGAGCAGAGCGATACCGCCGAGGATGATTGACTCAATATTGGTGCGACGCATGGAGGCCAGAAAGAACAAAAAGGCGGCGGCAACCATCGAAAAGACAAAGGCCCCGAGCGGGACGGCAATCATCTCGTGTAAGCCCAGACCGCCGACGGCGAGCATGGCGGCGGCGCCAAAGCCAGCGGCTGCCGCCATCCCTAAGGTATAGGGGCTGGCCATCGGGTTATTTAACAGCGTTTGCATCTGGGCGCCGCCCGCGCCGAGCGACGCACCGACCGCCAGCGCCATCAGGGCAATCGGCAGCCGCAGGCCGCGCACAATGGAATCGGTCATTGAATCGCGATCGCCATAATTGAGAATAGAACGCACAACTTCACCGGGTGAAAGCAGGGAAGGGCCGGTGGCCACGTCCAGGACAAAGGTCAGCAGCGTCAGTAGGAAAAAGAACAGCAGCCATTGCCATCGACGCCGCTCGCGCAGGCGAAAACGGGCAATGGCCTCCTGATGTTCGGTAACAGGCACAGTCATAGGGATATCCAAAAAACGGGAGCACCAGGCTCCCGTTAAGCGAAAGAAATAATGGCAGACTTATTTGACCGAAATCGCGAAGGTACCCTGTGGTTTCACCGGCAGGTATTTAGCGTAATAGCCGAGGTAATTGGCAACCGGATCCATTTTGCTGAACTGCTGCGGATACAGCGCTTTGGCAATGTACTGCACCATCGCGAAATCAGACAGAGTACGGGATGCTCCCTGATACACGCCAAACAGCTGATGGTTTTTAACCGCCGGTAATGCATCCCAGCCCTGGCGGGTGGCGAAGGCGGCAAGCTTAGTGCGCGCTTCTTCGGCATTCACGCCCTGGCCCATAGGCAGTGCGCTGGCTGATTTGTTGTTTTCACGCCCGGAGATGAAAATCGCATCTGGCCTTGAAGCCAGCACTTGTTCCGGGTTAATCGGCCCCCACCACTCAACAAAGGGGGCGGCGATATTATCGCCACCGGCAGCGGTGATCATCGCGCCCCACATGTTTTTGCCGTAGGTGAAGGAGTATTCGCCTGGACCTTTGTTACCGAACTCAACGTAGACTTTAGGTTTTGGCTTTTTCGCGGCGGCAACGCCATCGGAGACTTCTTTCAGGGCATTAGCATAGAAATCGGCCAGCTCGTTGGCGCGTTTTTCCTGACCGGTCAGGGTGCCAAGCAGGCGCGTAGATGCCGTATGGCGGGCCACGGTCTGCTCGTTATAATCAACAACAACAACCGGGATCCCTTCTTCTTCCAGACGATCGGCATCCAGACCCAGCGCTTTGTATTGCCAGTCAGCAAGGATAACCAGATCGGGCTTCAGGCTGAGGACTTTTTCGACCGAGAAGGTCTGCGCTTCCACTTCGCCAACGTCCTGAATGGTTTTCAGCGACGGGCGATGTTTAGTATGCATTTCCCAGTTTGCCGGTACCCATCCTTCCCAGGCTTCGCGCGACAGGCCGACCACCGAGTCAAAGGCTTTCTCAGTGCCGATCGCCATATAATCTTCAAAATAAAAACCCAGCACCACGCGCTTTGTGGGCAGATCGACCTTTACTTCACGACCAATAACATCGGTGATGGTTTTCACTTCCGCCCAGGCGTTAATACTGCCAAAAGCACTCAGGGCCAGGGTACAGAATCCCAGCGTTCTGACGAGTTGACGACTATCCATTTTTACTCCAAATGTAAAATATATGTTTCTAAGTAATACATTATAATTCCATTGATAATCATAATCGTTTTTATCTAATCTATTCAATCCCACTATTTGTAGGGGGATGACAAAAGGGTTTTAAACAAAAACTCCGGCTTTCAGCGAGCGCAAAGCGCGTGTTTACAGGGATATTGTGCGGAAGCGGAGAAAAAAAGCCCTTTACTCATAGAGTGAGTACTATGCACTGCACAAGATTTCTGGTGACTGGTTTTTAAGTGACGAGTGGCAGTTAAAAGGGCATTACTTTCGCCATAATGATGTCTCTTCTGCTTTGTGTTGGTGACGGGGCGGTCTGTCACTTCTGTGCTTCGGTTCGCGGTAAAATTTCTCCCATCTGCCACACTTTCTGGTTACTGACATCAGGATGAGGAAAGCAGAATGAAACATTCATTATGGACTGTAGCTCTTGCCGCCACGTTGCCGTTCGCACCTGTTACGCTGGCGCAAAGCACACCGCAAGGATATCAGCTCGAACAGGTGCTGATCATGAGTCGACATAATCTGCGCGCACCCCTGGCCAATAACGGCAGCGTGCTGGAGCAATCCACCCCAAGGCTTTGGCCTGAGTGGACGGTACCCTGTGGGCAACTGACCACCAAAGGGGGCATTTTAGAGGTGTATATGGGCCATTATATGCGTGAATGGCTCGCCGAAAATAAACTCTTAACCTCAGGTGAGTGCCCGGCGCCGGGTGCGGTCTATGCTTACGCCAACAGCCTGCAGCGGACGGTGGCGACCGCGCAATTCTTTATCACCGGGGCTTTTCCAGGCTGCGATGTGCCGGTTCATCATCAGGAAAAAATGGGCACCATGGATCCGACCTTCAATCCGGTTATTACCGACGGTTCGGCCGCCTTCAGTGAGCAGGCGGTAAAAGCGATGGAGACCCGGCGTCAGCAGGATGAACTGAGCGAAAGTTACCGCCTGCTGGAAAAAATCACCCAGTTTGAGCGTTCGCCCTCCTGCAAAGAGAAACAGGTGTGTGATTTAGCCAGCGGCAAAGACAGCTTCAGCGCGAAAGTGCAGCAGGAGCCGGGAGTTTCCGGGCCGCTGAAGGTGGGTAATTCACTGGTGGATGCTTTTACCCTCCAGTATTACGAAGGTTTTTCGCCGGATAATGTCGCCTGGGGGGAGATTAACTCTGACCAGCAGTGGCGTCTGTTGTCGAAGCTGAAAAACGGCTATCAGGACGCGCTTTTTACCTCGCCTGCGGTCGCGCAAAATGTGGCGAAACCGCTGGTGCGCTACATCGACAAAACCCTGGTCAGTGACGCCGCGAATTCGGCGAGAGTCACCCTGATGGTTGGGCATGACTCAAACATTGCCTCATTGCTGACGGCGCTGGATTTTGCGCCTTATCAGCTCCACGATCAGTATGAACGGACGCCGATTGGCGGGAAAATTGTTTTCCAGCGCTGGAATGATTCCGTGGCCAAACGGGAACTGATGAAAATTGAATATGTTTATCAGAGCAGTAATCAACTGCGTAATGCGGATGTGCTGACGTTGAAAGCGCCACCCCAGCGCGTAACGCTGGCGCTGAAAGGCTGTCCTGTTGATGACAATGGCTTTTGCCCGCTGGAAACCTTCAACGCGGTGATGAACGCGGCGGCAAAATAACATTATTGCCCCCGCATCCAGCCTGCGGGGGCGTATTCACTCAGACGTTTTGTCGCTCGATGGTTTGTTCGCCCCAGAACAGGGCGTCTTTGTCGGTTCGCGCAAAGGCGCGTATCAGCACCTCGTCATTGCCTTCTTCCCAGATTTTTTCGGCAATCGCTTCGTTAAAGTTGGCGAGTTCAAAAATCGCTTCGGCAATCTCGGGTGATGTGTTGCGTAAGCTGGCCCATTCGCCCACCCGGTGGGCTTTTGCTTCTTGCGTTAACATTGCTCTTCTCCTCCAGGATCTTAGCCATTAAGTTTGACTGCCAGCCCGGCGACATATTCCCCCTGATAGTGGGCAATCGCCAGCTCCTGCTGACTTGGCTGACGTGAGCCATCGCCCCCGGCAATGGTGGTGGCCCCGTAGGGCGTTCCGCCGCGGACTTCTGAAATATCAAACAGTTCCTGCGCGGCATAGCCAATAGGCACAATTACCATTCCATGATGGGCAAGGGTCGTCCAGGTGGAGGAAATCGTCTGTTCCTGGCCGCCGCCGGTACCCGTGGAGCTAAAGACGCTGGCGAGTTTGCCGTACAGCGCGCCGGAGGCCCACAGCCCACCTGTTTGATCGAGAAAGGTGCGCATTTGCCCGGCCATGTTGCCAAAGCGGGTCGGCGTGCCGAAGATAATGGCGTCGTAATCGGCCAGCTCCTGCGGCGTGGCAACCGGGGCGGTATGTGTTTTCCCGCCAGCTTTCGCGAATGCTTCGGGGGACATGGTTTCAGGCACGCGCTTAATCACGACCTCGGCTTTGTCCACTTTGTTTGCCCCTTCCGCGATAGCCTTTGCCATGGTTTCGATATGTCCATACATGGAATAGTAAAGCACCAGCACTTTAGCCATTTGTTTCACTCCTCGCTGTCATCTCGCCCGGCGGCATATTGCCGCATTCATTTAAGCGTATGCCCTGGTTCAGGGAGTGCAAATCAGAGCACCATTTCTTTGATTAATAACATGTTATTTTCGGCTTTTCCGGCAGTTGCAAATTGACACATTTTTAGCGCCGCGTTTTTCTCAAAGCTTAAGAGCGGCTTATCAGTTGGCGGGTGTAAAAATCATCACTTTGCCTGATTACCTGTTGCAGAATATTACGATCCACTGGCCGACTGGTTTGTCTTCACTATGCTTAGATCCACGTGACGCCGACAACGGCCCGACCATGGCGACACGCGGTGAAAGACTCTTCTTTTACTGAATGCAGTATGATGACTAATGTTTCAGCAACCGGAGGTCCGAATGGCAAACCATCGTGGTGGTTCAGGTAATTTCGCTGAAGACCGTGAAAGAGCATCAGAAGCAGGTCGTAAAGGTGGCCAGCGCAGCGGGGGGAATTTTAAAAATGACCCTCAACGTGCCTCAGAAGCGGGTAAGAAAGGGGGCAAAAGCAGCCACGGTAGCAGCCGCAACAGCTAGTGTGACCCGCCGCCTTATCAATAACCGTCAGCCAGCCGCCGGGTAAACCCGGCGGTTTTTTTCGTGATTAAACGCTGGCGACTCCTCATGATTTTATCCTGCCGTTTTGTCCGATAATTCAATAATTTCCTCCTGAAATCTTCAGGCCAATGGCCGATGTTGTCTGCTCATTTATCCTCAGATCAAAATAGTTTCAGCAAACAATTACGTTGACAGTTTTTGATAATACGATCAAAACTAAACCGTACAGTTCACATGTAGTGTAATCAAGATAACTATTCCCGAGGGCATAAATGTGAAAACAGCCCTTCACCATAACGCAAGGATTTTTATATGAAGAGGGTCAGGCAAATCAGCGGGCCGATAGTATTCGGCATCACAATACTGTTGGCCGGGTGTTCCGGGAATCAGCCCGTGCGCTACAGCGGTATCGACTCCGCCGCGAAGCTCAGGGTAAATACGGACGAAAGTGCGGACAACATTCCTTACCGCTATTCACCGCAGGTGGACTGGCGAAAGTATCACCGCATCATTATTGATCCGGTGAATATCTATCAGGGTAAGGACGGTCAGTTTGATGATATGGTGCAGTCGGATCGCCAACAGCTCGCCAGCTACATGCAGGAGCAGTTTACAAAAGCGCTGAGCCCAACGTTTAAGACGGTTACTGAACCTTCCGCAGACACCTTGCGCCTGAAGCTGACCCTCACCGGCGCAGATACTACGCCACCGGTGGTGGGTACGTTCACTAAGTTCGATCTGGCGGGCGGCCCTTATAACATTGTGCAGTCGATACGCGGAGGTAAAGGGCTGCTCAGCGGATCGGTGGACTATGCGGTGGAGATTTACGACGCCAACAGCCACGAACTGCTAAAAGCCTACGTTGCCCACGAGTACCCGAATGCCATGAACGTCTCCGCCAGTATTGGTTCGCTCAGTGCCGCCAAAGTCGGTATTGATAAAGGCGCGCAAGCGCTGGCGCAGATGCTGCAATAACCCCGATCCCAGTCTGTACAGCCGGAACCTGTTACCGGGGGATGGCTGTGACGGGGCACTCAGTATGCTTACAGGCGGTCCGGCGTTATGAAGACATTTTTGCATCTTACCCTCTGCCCGCACTGCGACAGTGTCTACCAGACATTGCCTGCGAAGGCGGGTGAAACCGCACTATGTTCTCGCTGTTATGCCGTGTTGTGGCGCGGCCATGGGCGCGTATCCACGTTTCTATTGCCCCTGACGCTGACGGCAGGCATCACCCTGGCGATGGCCTGCTTTTTACCGGTCATGTCAGTCGGCTTTCACGGTATAGCAAACGAAATCACGCTATGGGATGCGGCATGGGCACCGGCATCCACAGAGCGCAACGCCGTGATGGCTATCTGTACCGCTTGCTTGCTGGTGGCCGCGCCTTTTATGCAGATAGCTCTCACCGGATGGCTGCTGCTGTTTGCCCATTTTGCGCGTCCGGCCCCTGCTTTTATCTTCAGCATGAGGGCGCTCAAATGGCTGCATCCCTGGAGTATGGTTGAAGTGGGCGTACTGGGGTTTTTAGTGGCGGGCATAAAACTCTCTGCAATGCTGGATGTCGATGTGGGGCCAGGCGGCTGGGCGCTGGCGGTCTCCTGCATGCTGATTATCTGGGTCAATAATCATGACCTGCACCCACTCTGGGATCTGCTGACGATGGACGAGATAGGCGAGAGTGAATAGCACGCCTTTCGCCCGGCAGATGCAGCTGTGCAGATGTTCCCTCTGCGACCTGGTCTGTGAGGATAACAATAGCGAGGCGCTGCGCGTGAAATGTCCTCGCTGTCAGACGCCGTTGCCCGACCACTCCCCAGACCGATCGCATCTGAGCGCTGCGCTGCTGGTTGCTTCCATGGTGCTTTATGTTCCCGCCAACCTCTTTCCGGTGATGTACACCACCCTGGCCGGGCAGGGCAGCGAAAGCACCATTCTTTCCGGCGTTCTGGCCTTCTGGCGCAGCGGGTCGTGGGGGATTGCGAGTGTTATCTTTATTGCCAGCGTGGTGATCCCTTGTCTCAAATTCTTATCACTCAGCCTGTTGCTGCTCGCCTCTGCCAGAAAGAGTCGCTGGGCCAGGCGTGAGCGCGCCCGGCTCTACCGGATAACCGAGTGGATTGGCTGCTGGTCAATGCTGGATGTGGTGGTGGTCGCGGTGGTGAGCAGACTGCTGAAGTTTCATGCCATGAGCGAAGCCGAGCCACGCAGTGGGATCATTTTTTTCGCTCTGGTTGTCATCCTGACCATGCTCAGCGCACTGAGCTTTGAACCAAAAACAATATGGGAAGATAAATCATGACGCGTCCTCTTTCAGGTACTCCTCTCTTTTACCCTGGGCGTTGGCGCAATGCATTAATCTGGCTGGTCCCGATCATTGCGCTGATTGTCGCGATGTCGATGGTGCTCCAGGCCCGCTTATCCGTTGGGCCTGAGGTCATTATTGCTTTTCGCAGCGCGGCCGGTCTCGAAGCAGGAAAAACGACGGTTAAATATAAAGATGTCGCCGTCGGGCTGGTAAAAGAGATCACCATTAGCCCGGATAATACCCAGGTGCTGGTGCGGGTTACGCTTGCCAAAAGTGCGCAGAACCTGGCGCGGGCCGACACCCGTTTCTGGGTGGTCAGGCCGCGAGTCGGCGTCAGTGGGGTCAGCGGCATTGATACGCTGTTATCCGGCGCCTATATCGGGGTCGACAGGGGACGACTGGCGGGACATAAATACCGGTTCACCGGGCTGGAAACCCCGCCGGCGATTGAGAACGACATGGCAGGCAGCCAGTTTATGCTTGAGACGGATGACCTTGGCTCGCTGGATATCAACTCACCCGTTTACTATCGCCGTATTCCGGTAGGGCGGGTGACCTCATACCAGCTGCGAAAAGATGGCCGGGGGATAGATATCCAGGTGTTTGTTGCCGCACCTTACGATCGTCTCGTCACCGCCGACTCGCGTTTCTGGAATGTCAGCGGCATGGATCTCAGCGTGGGTAGCGAGGGTTTCCAGCTTAAAACCCAGACGGTTGCCGCCATCCTGGCCGGAGGGATTGCGTTTTCAGCGCCGGATAACCCAACGCAGGGCGTATTTTATAAACGAACGAGCTACCGCCTGGCCGCCGATCAGGAAAGCGCGATGGCACCGGCAGATGGCCCGCCTGTACGCTTTCAACTGCGCTTTGAACACGGCTTACATGGCCTGAATATCGGCGCGCCGGTCGAGTTTTCCAGTGTGAAGATTGGGCGTGTTGTCTCGGTTGATCTTGACTATAACTCCGGAGGATATCGCTTTCCGACCCTTGTCGGTATTGACGTCTATCCCTCCAGAATGGGGAATGTGCTGGAGAAACTGCCGAAGCCAACAGGCGATACGGATCTGAACACGGCCATTTTCACGCGCGATATGATAGAGCACGGATTGCGGGCGCAGGCCACGCCCAGCAGCCTCTTGACCGGCCAGCTGTACATCTCCCTTGATTTCATTCCTGATGCACCTAAGGTGACGTTTGATGCGACAAAGCGCCCCGTTGAGCTCCCGACGATGAATGGAGGGCTTAATATTCTTCAGGATCAGCTGACAGGTATTGCCAGAAAAATCAATAAAATGCCGCTGGAGGCTATCGGGAAAAACATGAATGCCACGCTGGGCGAACTGAATAAAACCCTGTGGATGCTCAATACCCAGTCGCTGCCTGTCGCCAACCGCCTGATGCAGCAAACCCAGCAAACGACCCAGGATGCCCAGGCGTTACTGGCCGAGGATTCCCCCCTGATGATTAACCTGATCCAGTCCTTGCAGGAGGCCACCAGAACGCTGCGGGCGGTACGCAGCCTGACCACTCAATTGGATCGCCATCCTGAATCGTTGCTGCGAGGGCGCGGCGCAGATTCAGCGTCAGACGATGCCGGTTCACTCTCTGCAAAAGGAAACTGACCGTGAAATATATCTCAGGTCTTATCGCTGGTTTCACGTTACTGCTCGCGGGCTGCTCTTCTCCTCAGGTGCGCTACCACACGCTGGTCAACCCTGAACCGGTAACCTCTTCCGTCCCACCTGCGGATTTTGTGATTGAACTCCTGCCGGTCGGCGTGCCGGCGCAGCTCGATAGCCAACAGATTGTTATCCGACAAAGCGACAGCCGTGTCGTCGTCCTGGAAAACGACCGCTGGTTAAGCCCGCTGGGCGATGAGTTACAAACCGCGCTGTCCACCGGCATCACACAGCGGCTTAATACCATCGATGTGGCAGGGCTGGCGCGGGATAACAACAAACCGGTGGTGCGTATTGTGCTACAAATACGCCGTTTTGATAGCTGGCCGGGCAAAGCGGTCAGCCTCGATGCTGACTGGAGTCTTTCCAGCCAGTCTGCGCAAAAGCGCATCCGGCTGGTGTGCAAAACGCATCTGTCACAGCCGCTGGCAGGGGAGGATGTGCAGTTGTTTTCGGCCTGGCAGCGGCTGGTGGATAAGCTGGCAAGCCAGATAGGACATACCGCGACGGACTGGTTCGCCACCAACAGTGAGGTATGCCACCGCGAGTAACAACACTCTGCGTCTGGCTATGCGGGGACGGGAGGAGGAACAAAGCCGGTTTCCGCTACTTCTTAGCTGCGCCATCGAGGAAAAAGCGCACGCCATGATCCACCATCTGCCGGACCTTTTCCTGCGAAAATTCGGGCATATCCCGCAGGAAAAACAGAACTTCAGTTTCCGCTTTCAGCAACGAGGTCAATTGTATTGCGCGTAGCATGGGATCAGCTAGCTCCAGCTCACCACGTTGCATTGCGTTATCCATTTCCTGCGCCAGCGCCTCCATGCTTTGCCTGATGCCGGACTCACGAAAAAGATGTCCGATATCAGAATGACCTGCTTCTCCCATCACCACGCGATAGATTTGTAGTGCCTGGTTATCGCATGTCACCACCCGGAGCATATCTTCGCCAAACCGGGTGAGCTTTTCCTCAAGCGTTCGATGCTGTGCTTCCGGGGCGGTCAGCCCGCTGGCTGCCTCGGTAAGAAATCTGGCACTGTAATTACGCACCACGGTTTCAAACAATTCCTCTTTTGAGGAAAAATATTTATACAGGGTTGCTTTGGAGCCTCCCGCACGTCTGGCTACTTCATCCATTGAGGCGCGCTCGTAGCCTATCTCGAGAAACACCTCGGCTGCTGCGGCAACGATTGCCTGGCGTCGTTCTTCCGTCAGTACCTTCATGCTGAACCCTTACGTCATTTAACAGTGAGACCATTGAAAACTACACCGTACGGTATTGTTGCCATTATGCCACAGCCGCCAGGCTAAGGGCAGTCGTACCCGTGGGCGAACGGCCGATTCGCCACGCTGTTGAAAATTGGGTATGATCCGCAGCCACTTTCTCCCCGGGCAGCCTGATGTCTACGATTATCGATAATTTTATTGCCCCGCCGTGCCATGCGCAGATAGCGATCCTTTATCAGGATGAGCACCTGGTGCTGATCAATAAACCTGCCGGGCTGCTTAGCCTGTCGGGCAAGAATCCGCAGAATCTCGATTCGGTACATCACCGTCTGGTACAGATATTCCCCGGCTGCACCCTGGTGCATCGCCTTGATTTCGGGACGTCCGGGCAGATGGTGATTGCCCGCAATAAGGCTATCAATGTGGCTCTTTGCCAGCAGTTCAGTGAGCGCACGATCGCCAAAGTCTACAGCGCACTGTTATGCGGGCACCTGGATGAGAACGAAGGGGTGATAGACGCCGCCATCGCCAAAGATCCGGCGCTGTTCCCGCGGATGTTGATAAGCGACATAAAGGGTAAGCCCGCCCGTTCCCGTTATCGGGTTGTTGAGCGCTTTTATCGTGAGGGGGAAGACCAGAGGATGCTGCCGGTAACGCGGGTTGAGCTTACCCCGGAGACCGGGCGAACCCATCAACTGCGCATTCACTGCCAGCATCTGGGCCACCCAATTTTAGGCTGTGACCTGTACGGTGGACGTCTGTTGCCAGGCTTTGAACAGACGCCGCGTTTAATGCTGCACGCCAGCGAGTTGCATTTTGTACACCCCGTAAGCCTTGAGTGGATAGCTGCCCGTAACGACAGCCCGTTCTGAAAGCGGGCTGTTTGTCACCGTTGATTACCACATCAAATCATCAGGGATTTTAAAATCGGCGTATGGATCGTCTTCATCCTGCTCTTCCTGACTCAGGGCGCTGTTTAAGACGATGCTGTTCGCATCGCGCTGGGCAATTTTATCGGCCACGATCGCCGGGATAATCGCGTATTCATTTTCGCCATTGCTCTCATTAACCAAACGGGCAATAGCCAGACGACCATTGATCAACTGCGTCTGAGTCAGCTTATCCACATTGATTTTTTTAATTAAATTATTATCGGTGAAGTTAAAACCAATATCGCCTCTGGCTATGGTGATCCTGTTCATTTCGATCAGCTGTTTCACCTGCGCTTTATATTCTTTCGAGAGCGTCGCCTGTTTTTGCTGCTCGCTTAGCTCTTTGTCACGCTCAATTTGCGCTTTTTTATTTTCTTCCACTGCCGCTCTGGCTTCACGTGCCTGAACGCGTGATTTTTTGGCTGTTCTCTGCACTTTGGCCATTTTTTTGCTGGTCACTAAGCCAGCCTGAAGCATCTGTTCCTGCAAGGTGAGTTTTGCCATTTTGGTCTCTGAGCCTGTTGTAAAAATTTGGGGGATTATAACTGTTATTTTCCGGGCTGTACCAGAGCAGGCTCTGCAGGCGCAGGCGGCCGGGCGTTTACGCTCGCAACTCTTTACGTGCCGCAAACTGTACGCATTCACTAAGCTGCTCCAGTAATGCCAGTTTCAGGCTCCAGCGATGCCAGTACAGCGGGGTGTCAACAGAGTAGCCTTCGGCAATCTCAACGAGTACGCCCTGTGCGCATAAGGGGGCGGAGAGGTGTTCAGGAAGCATACCCCAGCCTAATCCCCGTGCCACCGCATGCAGATAGGCGGAGGTAGAGGGAATAAACTGCACTGGCGGGGCTATATCGGATGCGGTGAAATGGCGCAGGAATTTATTCTGTAAATCATCCTTATGGTTGAACATAATCACTGGCGCATGTTTTAGCGTCTCTTCGCTCACGCCGGCAGTGAAGTATTCGTTGTAATAGCCAACGGACGCCCAGGCTTTATATTGCATCGTTCCCAGATAGTCGACTTTGCACCCCTGAAGCAGCGTCGGGTCGGCGCTCACTGCCGCCATGACTTCGCCGGTCTGGAGCAGGGCGGCGGAATAGTCCTGATCTTCAATACGCACGTCGACCACAATGTCGTGCTCCCTGAAAGCCTTGTTGATAGCGGTTAAAAACCAGCCGTCAACGGAGTCGGCATTGACCGCCACCACCGCTTTCCCCTGATGCTTTTTCTCCTGAACGGCAAAAAAATCACTCTCCAGAAGCTCCACTTTTTCCGCATAGCGATACAGCTCTGTCCCGGATTGCGTTGCCCGGCATGGGCTGCCGCGGATAATCAATATTTGCCCAATGGCTTCTTCGAGCACCCGAATTCTCTGGCTGACCGCAGAAGGGGTGATATGCAAACGCCTGGAGGCCATCTCAAAGCTGCCGCTACGAATAATTTCGACAAAGGTCTCTAAAAAGGAGTAGTTTAATTTCATGTTAAGTTTAACTTACGCATCTGAATTTTAATTAATTTGCCTTACGTCTGCGTTTTCCTCAACCTGTATCTCACCCATTTCGGCTTACAGAGGCTAACGCTTTGACCACTACACTAACCTGTTTTCAGGGGCGGGCTGGCGATCACAACGATCTCGCCATTCCCGGCGCGCGTTCACTGGCAAACCACCTTGGCAAACTGACCGGGTTACAGCCTGTTTTGATTGGCGAGGCGCAACCGGCGCTAAATACCGGCTGGCAAACGGAGCTATCCGCTGCCATGCCGGCACTAAAAATGATGCAGGCGCAATTCGATGAGATCTTTGCCCGGGGGGAATCTTCGCTGGCTGCCACCAGCCGATGTGCAGTCTCGCTGGCAACCTTGCCTGCGGTGGTGAAACATCGGCCCGATGCCTGCATTCTGTGGTTTGATTCTCATGCCGATCTCAATACGCCTGATTCATCGTCGACGGGATATTTAGGCGGAATGGCGCTGTCCGGCCCTGCGGGTTTATGGGATTCCGGTCTGGGCAGCGGCGTGGCGCTGGCGTCAGTTATCCTTGTCGGGCAACGAGACCTGGATGGCTTTGAAAAAACGCTGATTGATGAGCGCAGGCTGGCCTTTATCCCGTTGACCGGAGACTACCTTGCACAGCTACGCGCGCAGATTAATGGCCGCCCGGTGTATATCCATCTTGATTGCGACGTTCTGGAGCCCGGTATTGTGCCGACCGATTACCGGCATCCGGGCGGAATGAGCCTTGCGGATCTGGAGCAGGCATGTCGGGTGCTGGCACAATCAGAGGTCATTGGCTTGGAAATCGCTGAGTTTGAAAACTGCTGGGACTCGCAATCCGAACCGGTATCGCCAGCGGCATTAATCAATGCGCTGATGCCGGTTATCAATAATATCCTCGGCGAGTAAAGATCCTGGCTCAGGATCATGTTGCAGGACGCTATCCTGAGCCATTTCGCTTTTATTGCCGCGTTTGCTGGAGCAGAAAATCAATTAATGCCTTCACTCTTTTGCTCCTGCCCGCGTTTTTAGGGTAATAGAGATAAACAGGTGGGTATGTCTTCCAGTACTTTTCCATCAGCGGAATAAATGTCTCTTTGTCTGGCTGTAAGTTGTAAACAGGTTCGAATAACCTGCCGATGCCCAGTCCGTTACGTATTCTATCGGCCATAACGTCAATATCGTTACTGATAAGCTGACCCGGCATCTCCATTGTTCATTATCAATATTACGGTAAACAATACTGTGTCGCCTGAGCAGCATGAATCCCTGTTTATTCAGCATGCACAATGGTTTAAACATCATTTCGCCACCGGAACATTTGTGCTGCTCGGGCCTTATTCCGACCAGCAACGTGCCGGGCTTGTTATTGCCAATGTTGAGCATCAGGATGAGCTTACCGCTATTCTTCGCGAGGATGCTTATTACCCCGACCTGGCCACCTACGAGGTGCGTGAATTTATCCCCAAAATGATTGCGGAAAATCTGCATCAGTTGCAGAAAGCATAAAAAATACAGCCGGTGGTATATGGTCACTAAAGAATGGATCATCAGAACCATTGTGCACCGGGCAACCCAACCACCACTGTCCTGACGCATAAAACTGAGGGATCCCGACAAAAGAATGTGAACAGCCTGAGGATCCCTTTTCGTGCTGCAATTACCAATTACCGTAGGGGTATGTTTTCCCTTTAATAAAGTCCTCAGTCATTTTCCCGTACTCATAGCCGTCAGAAAATCGTGTTATTCCTTTGCAAAACGCTAATTTATCCCCGGACAGGGTCTTTAAGACTGATGGCGTCACGCGATAATTAGGCTCACCCCGACTGACGCCGTTTAGCCAGACAGCCACTTTTCCTCCCGGAGCCAGACCAATTTGCAGCGCGTTATGATAATACTGGTTATTCCCCGGAGCATTCCTGGACACGCTGGGTTTGCGCATTTTCTCCACGATGGCGTCAGACAAGGTCAGGCGGGTTTCATAGACTCTTTTATCAATCACCGAGTCCCAGCAAAAAATAATATGTCTGGGGGGATGTTTAACGTGATTCCAGTGGCCGTTGAGTGCCCGTGAGCGATCGTCCCACCCGCCGATAACACCGTACAGCGCCTTCGTGCTGTCCAGCGTATTAAACCGATAATCAATACCGCCAGAATCAAGGATTGCGACAAACGTTACCACCGCAGGCAGCGCCTGAGGCGTGAAAAAATTAAACCTCCACTCTGTTGGCTCACTGTTTTTGACTGCGGCAACGTTGGGCTGGCCTGCCCCCTGGCAGGCGGTCAACATCATTACCGAAAGCAGCCCGGTCAGTCGTATTATTTCCATATTTTATTCCCGTCCATATCGTAAACTGTCCGCTGCCAGTGTTTATCGGCGGCGGTTGGTGAACGCTACCAATTACCGTAGGGGTATGTTTTCCCTTTAATAAAGTCCTCAGTCATTTTCCCGTACTCATAGCCGTCAGAAAATCGTGTTATTCCTTTGCAAAACGCTAATTTATCCCCGGACAGGGTCTTTAAGACTGACGGTGTCACGCGATAATTAGGCTGTTCACCGATACCTCGTAGCCAGACAGCCACTTTCCCTCCTGGAGCCAGGCCAATTTGCATATTGTCGTAATACCCGACATTACCCTGATAGTCCTTATATACGCTGGGTTTGCGCATTTTCTCCACAACGGCGTCAGACAAGGTCAGGCGGGTTTCATAGACTCTTTTATCAATCACCGAGTCCCAGCAAAAAATAATATGTCTGGGGGGATGTTTAACGTGATTCCAGTGCCCGCCAGGCGCTCGTTCGATATCATTCCAGTTGCCGATGACTTTATCCAGGTCCGGGGTGCTGTCCAGCGTATTAAACCGATAATCAATACCGCCAGAATCAAGGATTGCGACAAACGTTACCACCGCAGGCAGCGCCTGAGGCGTGAAAAAATTAAACCTCCACTCTGTTGGCCCACTGTTTTTGACTGCGGCAACGTTAGGCTGACCAGCCCCCTGGCAGGCGGTCAACATCATTACCGAAAGCAGCCCGGTCAGTCGTATTATTTCCATATTTTATTCCCGTCCATATCGTAAACTGTCCGCTGCCAGTGTTCGTCAGGGCGGTTGGTGAAGGTCACAAGCTTCGCTGGTTTGACCGCGCCGGTAACCATTCCCTGACCGTCTCTTATCACGCTGTTCCAGTTGGCTGAGCAGTGGAGATATTTTTCCGCCAGAGTATAAATTTCAGGGGTGGTAAATCCGGTCATCGACTGACCGCCGCGGGCGGCGCGCCCCATCATAATCGCTTTTTCACACAGGCTGTTTAGCTCCGCTCGCAGTGACAGATGGTCATCTTTAGGCAAAATAGGATCGAATACCACGCCAGCATCCTGAGCGGCATCGATCATCACCCGTAGCACCACCTTTGACCAGTCGTTACGCGTCGGTCGCTCCATGATCAGCGCCGCACCACTGCGTTTTTGCAGCGTACCGTAACGATCGGCAGGCATTCTGTCGTCGTGCCAGGCATTGATTTCAATTTCCACGGCCTTAAGCACCGGGGCAATTGTCGGGCAGGTATCCATCACCGCAAGCTGCTCGCTGGTTTGCTGATAAACACGAGTAGCGGTATCGGGGGTCGAAAGAGGCACGGTTTCAAACTGCGGGCGGGTCAGAAACCAGGCTTCATGCTCGTCGGGGTTGTAGCCGCCGCCAATATCAGAGTGCACGCCGGGCAGAGCCAGCTCCGGCCATGCCGGTTTCACGCTGTTCAGCGCGAAGTTAAACCGGCATTCGTGCTGGGCGGTGATATGAAACACCTTCTCCGCCACGCCTGGACGCAGCGCAATATTGACCTCACCGGTATCGGCGCTGTGCGGGTTGAGGCCGTTAATCGGAGTGCCAATGGCCGCCACGGTATCAAATATCCCCAGAAAACGGGTTTTACCGCCGGGCGTACCGGAAAACTCGACGCCGTTCAGCCCGGACTTAATGGCCGCAATAATGGCGTTGTCCTGACCGGATACCCGGTTGACAAAATGCCGTGCAGCCGCCGCTCCGCGACTGAACCCGAAAATATCAAACTGCAATTCTTTGACGAGTCCCACATCGGTTTCGGATGGCCTGGCTAAATAGTCTCTGATAGCGGCAACCATTGCCGCGACCGCTTTGTCGGTTTTTCTTACCACACCGGTATTCCCCTTGCCGGTAGCCATTCCGTAAACACTGTCGCCCTCATCGGTTTCCGTGCCGATCCCCTCGATATAAATCGCATTCTGACCCTGATCACTATTAACGGGAAAACCTGTGGCATACAGCGTATGAAGCCAGTGTATATTGGTGTAATAGCCAAGATGGCTTCCTGCTGCGGTGCCGCTGTAGCCGCGTTTTAGCTCAATACACTGGAAATAGGCTGACATCGCATCGGCATTATCCATCCCAAAATGCTCACCGGTGCAGGCATTAATACTGGCAGTGGTATTATCCGCATTGTTGCCGGTGCCATCGAAAAAGACCCCGATGGTCAGGGTCAGCTCGCGCTTTTTTTTCCTGGTCGCCTGTGCATGTTGTTCCGGCTCGTCTTCACGCCGGGCGCTCTGCGCGAACTGCGTGACGCCAGCGGCAGGAGCGAAAAGGGGGCTTGCCGCTGAAGCTGACTCTTTTTGATAGCAGTCTGTAATGGAAGGGATTAGCTGTGAGCGACAAGGGCAACCACTGATGCTGTCCAGCGTCCCGGCCAACCTGCGCCCTTCATCCCACACATCATAAACCCCACCTTGAATTCTATAAATTCCGGGATGCTTACCACAGGACACCAGATCGCCCTCACGGGCACCGGCTACGCCATACCAGATAAATGTCGGATCGCCCGTCAGGATCCGCCCCCCACAGGTCGTTTTGTCCCCAAGACGAAGAAAATATCCTATTGCCATCATCAATATCCTTATTTAAAAAGCTGTCAGAGAGTACTATTTCTGAACAAACTATTTTTCTGGCCTTCCCCTGAGGGCTACTGCATTTCTGGGGAAAATTAGTTGGTGTACTGTATGCCCATATCAAATCCCTTTTTTGACTATGGATTAAGTTCGTATAGTAACCAGATGGCACCACTTAACCAAAATTTAATGTCAACATCGGATGGGCCAAACCTGGCAGATAACAACAAGTATCTTTGGGAGGCTTGAGTGGAGCGCTTCCTCAGAACCTTCAAAGTGCAGGGTTCCCGGTGACCCCTAAAATGACTGGCATTAGCTCATTCAATTTTGAATGAAGGGGGCGACACAGGATGCAGTATCTCTCACTGGGTAAAAGTGATTTAACGGTTTCCCGTATTTGCATGGGGTGTATGGGGTTTGGCGATCCGGCGACGGGGCAGCATAGCTGGACGCTGGATGAAACACGCAGCCGGGAGATTATTCGCTACTCCCTGGAGCAGGGCATTAATTTCTTTGATACCGCCATCGTCTACCAGAATGGCTCAAGCGAGCGATATATTGGGCAGGCGTTGCGCGATATGGCCAGGCGCGAGGATGTTGTCGTGGCGACTAAATTCCTGCCGCGCACGCCGGGGCAGATTGCCAGAGGCATCAGCGGGAAGCAGGCGATTGCCCGCTCACTCGACCAGAGCCTGAAGAATCTGGGCATGGACTACATTGACCTTTATATCTGCCACATCTGGGATTACAACACCCCCGTTATCGAGATGCTTGAAGCCCTGCATGAGGCCATTCAGGCCGGTAAAATCCGCGCGACCGGTATTTCAAACTGCTATGCATGGCAGCTTGCCAAAGCGAATGCGCTGGCCGAGCGTGAAGGTCTGACCCCCTTTGTTTCCGTTCAGAGTCATTACAATCTGATTATGCGTGAAGACGAGCGCGAACTCTTCGGTTTGTGCGCCGAAGAAGGAATGGCGATGACACCCTACAGTGCCTTAGCCAGCGGCCGCCTTTCCCGCCAGGGTAACCCGCAAACCCAACGTGCGACCCAGGATGATTATGCCAAAGGGAAGTACAACACCACCGCCGCGCAGGATCAGGTGATTATTGACCGGGTGGCGGAACTTGCCCGTCGCTATCAGGTTTCAATGACCGAAATTTCGCTCGCCTGGCTGCTGAAAAAAGTCACTGCGCCAGTGGTGGGGGCTACGCAAAAACAACATATTGACGGTGCGGTAAATGCGCTGAAATTAGAGCTCAAGGACGAGGATATTCGCTACCTTGAAACCTGCTATCAACCGCATTTTCTTTCAGGAGTCATGGCGCAAAATACACCCCGTACTAAGGATCAAAAACAGGTCTGGACGCGTTGAGCAAGCGATTTGCATTAACAGGAAAAGGAGAAGTGAACGGTGTGGATTAACTTACGCTCTGTTGCAGAATGCATGATGTTTATTTATCGATGAAAGCCCATGTCTGAACCCCTATGTTGGGACTTGAACAAATACGCGTGAAAAAGCACACTAGTGGTTTACGTTAACCGGTTTGCAACATGCGCGCCTCTCGTTTCAAATTCTCAATCTCTCCTCAGGAATCCCTGCTGATCCTCATTACCATGTTCTGGGGCGGCACTTTTCTGGCGGTGCAATATGCCGTCACCCTCAGCGGGCCTTTCTTTTTTGTCGGTCTGCGCTTTGCGACCGCTGCACTGGCGGTGGCGCTGCTATCGCTTAATGTACTGCGTGGCATCACCTGGCTTGAGGTCAAAGCCGGGGTGGCGATTGGCGTCTCCATTGCACTGGGTTACAGCCTGCAAACCTGGGGACTTCAGTTTATTCCCAGCAGCAAATCAGCCTTTATTACCGCCATGTATGTGCCGCTGGTGCCGCTGTTGCAGTGGCTGTGTCTTGGCAGGATCCCAGGCTTAATGCCCTGCGTGGGGATTGTGCTGGCATTTATCGGCCTGATTTTACTTGCCGGCCCCGGCGGTAACCTGCTGGCGCTGGGGGAAGGTGAACTGATTACCCTGGCAGGCGCAGTGGCCATTGCCGCAGAGATCATTTTGATCAGCGCCTAGGCAGGGAAGGTCGATGTCCGCCGGGTCACCGTTGTGCAACTGCTTACGGCCTCGCTGGTGGCCTTTGCCGCCATGGCCCCGGCCGGGGAGTCAGTTCCTGAACTCTCGCCAGCGCTCTTAATGGTCGGGGCCGGGTTGGGTATTTTTAGCGCCATTATCCAGGTCACCATGAACTGGGCGCAGCGTAGCGTATCGCCAACCCGGGCGACGGTCATCTATACCGGGGAACCGGTATGGGCAGGCATTTTTGGCCGTCTGGCTGGAGAGCGTCTGCCGATGCTTGCGATCGTAGGCGGCGTCTTTATCGTCGTCGGGGTGCTGGTGAGCGAACTTAAGCTCAAGAGGCGTAAGAAAGCGGCGCTGGAGTCAGCGCCGCAGGAGTCTGCCGGGCAGGAGTCCTGACGCTTAACAGGCCGGGCGCGGCAGGGTGTGGTAGTTGCGGTTAAACCACATCAGGCCGTCCGGCGCCGGAAGATGGGCGATATCCTCGATGGTGCAAAACAGAATATCGTGGGTGCCGACGCTCACCACCTGACTGATACGGCAATCGAAGGATGCCAGCGCGCCCGTAAGCCGCGGGCATCCGGTTTCTCCGCTTTGCCAGTCCGCCGCCGCGAAGCGGTCTGCCATCGGGGTCTTACCCCCAAACAGCGTGGATAAACTTTCCTGACCCGCCGCCAGCGTGTTGACGCATAACGCCTGATTCTGACTGAATACCGGCCATACCGACGCCGAACGGTTCAGGCACACCAGCAACGTCGGCGGTGAGTCGGTTACGCTACAGACGGCGCTGGCGGTAAACCCCGCCTGACCTGCCGGGCCATCGGTGGTGATGATATTCACCGCTGCCCCGATGCAGGACATGGCATCGCGAAAATGTTGTTGGCTGATGGCCATCACGACCTCCTAAAGCAACTGACAGGCATCGTCAAACGCCAGGCGCGGCAGACGAGCAAAAAGTTTACTTTCATCGCCATAACCAATATTGACCAGCAGCGTGCTGCGATAGCCGCTGTCGGCAAAGAAGGCGGCATCAACGACCTGGCGATCAAAGCCAGACATCGGGCCGGTGTCGAGCCCCAGCGCGCGGCAGGCAAACAGCAGATAGGCCGCCTGCATGGCGCTGTTGCGAAACGCCGTCTCCTCGGCAAGTGACGCGCTTGAGGTAAACCAGCTACGGGCATCGCCATGAGGAAAAAGCTCCGGCAGGCGGTCGTAGAACTGCGGATCCCAGCCAACGATGGCGGTGACCGGGGCGCTCATGGTCTTTTCCAGATTGCCGCCGGAGAGGGCCGGGCGCAGTTTTTCTTTCCCTTCAGCCGTGCGAATAAACACAAAACGGGCCGGGCTACAGTTAGCCGATGTCGGCCCCATCTTCAGCAGGTCGTAAATTTCGCGCAGGGTGGCATCACTGACCGGTTTTGCCTGCCAGCCGTTGTGGGTGCGTGCGGTAGTAAACAGGGCATCCAGCGCCCCCTGATTCACGGCTTCACTCATAAACACTCCTTTTGCATCGCTGCCGTCGCCGGCAGCAAAGTGGCCAGCCTGTCGAGCAGCAGGCCATTAAACTCATCGCTTTGCGTCACATTGCAGGCATGGCCGCCGCGGGCCATCACCGCCAGTTCGCTATCGGGCAATACCTGTTGTAACTGCTGCGAGCAGGTCCAGGGCACCAGCATGTCATCCTGCGAACAGACGATCAGTACCGGGCAGGCAATCTGGCTGGCGGTGGCGCTGAAATCGGCATTTTTAAGAGCCTGCAAACGCCGATGCAGATTGTGTTCGCCCTGAAAATGGGCGAGCGACAGCGCCTCTTCGGCTTCCATCCGTGGCGCATGGGCCGATAACCAGTCAGCCGGATAGAGAAACAGCGGCTGGGCCTGAACCCAGGCCTGCGGGCCGCCCGCCAGCAGCAGTCGTTCACGGATCTGGAAGCAGCGCCGGGTGTGGACGTCCATCGTCAGCCAGCCGTTAACCAGAACAAGGGCGCTCAACGCCTGGGGATAATCCAGCGCGAGCTGCATTCCTACCAGCGCGCCAAGCGCATGGCCTACCACACAGAAGCGCTCAATACCTGCCTGTTGCAGGGCGCTGAGCAGTTCGCTTGCCATATCGCTTATCTGGTAGTTATCCGGCAGGGACGCCGGATTGTTGCCCGTGCCGCACTGGTCGTAACTGACCACCTGAAACTGTGCCGACAGCGCGGCCATTTGCGCCAGCCAGTAGCTGCCGGTGCCCCCCAGTCCGGCAATCATCACCACAACGGGTGCGCCGGGAAAAGGAGGCGGGGTGATGGCAAGTTTCATCATGGCCTCACTTAGCGATATGGGCGACGGTGGCGATTTCGACCAGGGCTTCCGGTTTTACCAGTCCGCACTGAATGCAGAAGCGGGCCGGTTTATCGCCGGGGAAAAATTCTGCATACACTTCGTTAATCGCGGCGTAGTTTTTCCAGTCGGTGATAAAGATGCTGTTGAATGTCACATCCTCCATCGTACCGCCCGCAGTCTCGATAACGCTGCGAATGGTCTCGAGCACGTGGCGCGTTTGCGCCTTTGGGTCATCGGGGTACACCACATTGTTTTGCTTATCAAAAGGCAGGGTGCCGGAGACATAAACAACACCGTCCGCCAGCGTACCGGGAACGAAAGGGGCGATAGGGGTGGTGGTGCCTGGCGGAATAATGACCTGTTTTGGCATGGGTGTGCTCCTTAAGCGATTTTGGCAATGGTTTGCGGGGCGAGGGCGGCGCAGAAGTTGTCAACGTCGCTGACCCAGCCAAAGAATGTTTCGATATTAAATAATGCCGCCTGCTGGGCGAATGCCGGGCCCGCCTGGTGAGTGGCATCTGCCAGTACAACGCCGAAATATTCGAGGAAGAAGCCATCGCGCAGGGTGGACTCCACGCAGACGTTGGTGGCGATACCGGTAAACACCAGATGACGGATCCCCCGGCTGCGCAGAATGCTGTCCAGCGGGGTATTGAAAAAGCCGCTGTAGCGCGGTTTGGGCAGCACGATATCGCCCTCCTGCGGCACCAGCTCATCCACCAGCTGGTAGTCCCAGCCCCCTTTTGCCAGCAGCGTTCCCTGAAGTTCCGGGCGTTTACGCATGGTTTTCAGCGCATTGGATTTATGCCAGTTGGGGGAACCCGGTCCGCCCGCTTCTACATACTGGTTATCCCAGCCGTTCTGGAACCAGATAATCAACATGCCGCTGGCCCGAGCGGCGGCAACGGCTGTCTTAATCTTCTCAATCACCGGCGCGGTGGCTGAGACATCAAAGCCCGCGAGGTCGAGGTATCCCCCTTTGGTGGCATAGGCATTTTGCATATCCACCACAATCAGCGCACTTTGTGCCGGGGTGAAGGAAATAGCCTCAGGGCGTGCATCTAAAGTTTTCATCAGGCCACCTCCTGGGCAGGCAGTGCGACATGCTGACGGCACTGCATCAGCGGCTGGATACGTTCGCCGAAATCTTCCACACCCTGGAGGAAGTCATCAAAAGTCAGAAGCACGCCATCGGTGCCAGGCACGGTCGCCACTTCATCGAGCAGGCGGGCCACGGTGGCATAAGAGCCAACCAGGGTGCCCATATTGATATTTACCGCCGAGGTAGGATCGGCCATCTGGCGCACGTTGGTGTCGCTGCCGGAACGGGTATCTTTCTGGCTCTGCTCGGTCAGCCAGGCCAGCGCTTCGTCATCCGCACCTGCCTTGTAGTGTTCCCATTTAGCGCGCGCGGCCTCATCGGTCTCATCGGCAATCACCATAAACAGCACGTAAGAACCGACCTCACGACCGGTTTTCTCTGCCGCTTCGCACATCCGCGCCGCCGTTGGCGCAAAAGCTGTAGGGGTGTTAACACCTTTGCCGAAACAGAAATTGTAATCGGCATATTTTGCGGAGAACGCCATGCCGGCATCACTCTGCCCGGCGCAGATCACTTTCATCGGCGTGGAGGGCTGCGGGCTGACCCGGCAATCATTCATGGTGAAGAACTCACCTTTGAAATCGCTCTTGCCGCTGCCCCACAGGTCGCGCAGCACCTGTACATATTCGGTCAGATAGTCATAGCGACGGGCAAAGTAGTCATCCCCTGGCCACATCCCCATCTGCTCATATTCTGGTTTTTGCCAACCGGTCACCAGATTGACGCCAAAGCGGCCGCCGGAGATGGAATCAATGGTGGAGGCCATGCGGGCAACAATTGCCGGAGGCAGGGTCAGGGTGGCCGCCGTGGCATAGATCTGAATGCGTGAGGTCACCGCCGCAAGCCCTGCCATCAGGGTGAAGGACTCCAGGTTGTGATCCCAGAATTCGGTTTTACCGCCGAAGCCGCGGAGCTTGATCATCGACAGAGCAAAGTCGAAGTTGTAATGCTCCGCCTTTTGCACAATGGCCTTGTTCAGCTCAAAGGTCGGTTTGTACTGCGGGGCATGGGTGGAAATCAGCCAGCCGTTGTTACCAATAGGAACGAAAACACCAATTTTCATCTCGTACCTCGCGTTGTCAGGTGAAGGGGGCGCGGTGCGGCTTAATGCCGAATTCTCTACGCCTCGCATCAAGGGTTTTGCAAAGGAGATGCCAGTTTTGAAAAATGCAGTGTTGTCAGTGTGTTAAATAAAGGTTGGCAACTTGAGTGTGAAAAAAGTGGACTAAATGGTCAAAAATAGTGCACAAAAAACAGGCATCTCTGCGCCATCGCTGTGCAGGGGGTCGAGCCATCGACGGCCATTTGCTATGCTTGAGGCAAATCAGTCAGGAGAAGCAGAATGACGCAGGGCACGGCGAAAAAAACGGGAAAACGCACACAGGCGGTGATTGAGAAACGCGAGACCATTCTTGCCGCTGCCCTGGAGACCTTCTCTCTGTATGGTATTCACGGAACCAGGATTGAGAAGGTGGCGGAGCGGGCCGGAGTCTCTAAAACCAATCTCCTCTATTACTACCCCTCAAAAGAAGCGCTGTACCTTGCCGTGTTGCAGGAGATCCTCGATATCTGGCTGGCGCCGCTGAAAGCCTTTCGTGAAGATCTCTCCCCGCTGGTGGCGATTGGCGAATACATCCGTCTGAAGCTGGAAGTGTCCAGGGATAATCCGCAGGCTTCCCGGCTGTTCTGCATGGAGATGTTACAGGGCGCGCCGGTGCTTAACGCGCAATTAAGCGGGGCGCTGAAAACGCTGGTGGAAGAGAAGTCGGCCATTATTGCCGGATGGGTTGCCAGCGGCAAACTGGCCCCGGTGGATCCCCATCATCTGATTTTTATGATTTGGGCCGCCACCCAGCATTACGCCGATTTTGCCTCTCAGGTGGAGGCGGTGACGGGTAAAAATTTGCAGGATGAGGCCTTTTTTGCCGGCACGGTAGACAACGTACAGCGGATGATTATCGAGGGTATTCGCCCCCGTTAATTTGCCGCGGGCAGCGGGCAACTGAGATCGCCTTCCTCACAGTGCAGGAAAGAGGCGAGCCAGGCTTCCCGCTCGCGGGTTTTACCTCCAATGCACTCACTGTAGATCATCGGCTGGACACTGCCGCCTTCGGTAGCGGAGGCAATAAATTCACAGTCGGCATCACGCAAACTGATCCATGCCCGTTGCGCTTTTTTCAGCAGATCGCGCTGGGCTGGATCGGCCCGTTTTATCACCTGCTGCCAGGTCTGGTTGAGTTTTTTATCTGCGGCCTGGGTTTCCTGGGCGGCGCACATATTCAGCGTCAACTGGGTCATGGGATTTTTACACTCATCGGCCTGCGCAGCGCTGCATAAAAACAGGGCTGCTATCGCCATCAGACGAAATTTCATTATTCACTCCTTTATCGCAATGCCCTGAATTATACCCAAAATAACTCGGCTTGCATGTCGGCGACCTGGCGATAGATCTGTCGGTTTCCTGCTTTTCCTTTTCTCGTTTCAGTTCTCATATTTGCAATCTTCTTGACGTCCGCAGACCCGCCAGGGTCGGCGTAAAAATCAGAAAACAAAGAATAATGTTAATTAAATGAAAATAAATTGTGTGTGTTTTGGTGTTGTTGCAACATTTATTGCGACGGTACTTTATGGTCTGGTCTTCTTTGTTACCTGAGTTTAACCAAATAAATCATAAAAATTAACGTAAATGGGCTTTTATCACATTTCACTAACTTGAGTTATTTAACCTCTTCCCTTCGTTGTTAACCTCAGGGCGCGACTTTCCTCTGTCCTCAAGAAAGGTACAACTATGAAATTTAAACTCGCCGTACTCAGTGCAGCTCTTCTTTCTGTTTCCCTGTTTTCCGCTCAGTCGATGGCTGCAGAAAAATATGAAATTGCCATCGTGGCCAAAGTCACCGGTATTCCATGGTTTAACCGTATGGAGACTGGCGTGAATGAGGCTGCGAAAAAACTCAACGTTAATGCTTATCAGACCGGGGCGTCCACACCGGATCCGGCGCAGCAGGTGAAGGTGATTGAAGATCTTATCGCCAAAAATGTGAACGCCATTATCGTGGTGCCCAACGACGCCAAAGTACTTGAGCCGGTGCTGAAAAAGGCCCGTGACAAAGGCATCGTGGTGCTGACGCATGAATCCCCGGACCAGCAGATAGGGCAGTGGGATATCGAAACCATCGACAGTGAAAAATATGCTCAGGCTAACGTTGATGAACTGGCTAAAAGTATGGGCGGCAAGGGCGGTTACGCGATTTATGTCGGTTCCCTGACCGTGCCGCTGCATAACGCCTGGGCCGATTACGCCATCAAGTATCAAAAGGAGAAATACCCCCAGATGTTTGAGGTCACATCGCGACTGCCGGTGGCGGAAAGCATCGACAAATCCTATGCCACAACCCTCGACTTAATGAAAACCTACCCGCAGATGACCGGGGTAATTGGCTTTGGATCCCTTGGCCCGATTGGCGCAGGCCAGGCGGTACAGAAAAAACGCGCGAAAGACAAACTGGCGGTGGTGGGCATTGCGATGCCGGCCCAGGCGGCACCTTATTTGATGCGCGGAGACATTAAAAAAGCGCTGCTGTGGGATCCGCGCGACGCCGGTTACGCCCTGGTCACCGTTGCCGATCAGCTGTTGCAGGGCAAAGAGGTCACTGCGGATCTGGCCATCGACGGACTGGGTAAAGCTGATGTTGATATGGACAAGAAAGTGATCCGCTTTAACAAGATCCTCGAAGTCACCAAAGATAACGCGCAATCACTTGGCTTCTGATGTTTTTCAGGCCACACCAGGGAACCCGAAACCGGCCATCTGGTCGGTGTTCGGGGCAGCAGTAGCAGGCCCGGATGCGGGCGTAGCAGAGGGATTGTCGATGACAGAAACCACCGCATTTATCACTCTTGAGAATATCAGCAAACGATTCCCGGGCGTGCTGGCGCTGGATAACGTGAATCTCACTCTGCAAAGGGGAGACGTTCACTGTCTGGCGGGGCAAAACGGCTGCGGAAAAAGCACGATTATCAAGGTTATCTCCGGCGTTTATCACCCGGAAAAAGGCGGAAACATTGCGCTGGACGGTAAACTTTTTCACCAGCTGACGCCGCAGCTTTCCGCTCACTATGGCATCCAGGTTATCTATCAGGATCTGTCGCTGTTCGGTAATTTCAGCGTGGCGGAAAATATTGCCATCCACCGTTATTTGCCGGGAGGCGATATTCGGGTTAACCGCCGGGCGATGCGCGCCCAGGCGCTGGCGGCGATGGCGCGTATCGGGGTCCAGCTTGACCCGGAGAAAAGAGTGGAAAAACTCTCCATTGCCGATCGCCAACTGGTGGCGATTTGCCGGGCGATTGCCGCTGATGCGCGGCTGGTCATTATGGACGAACCCACCGCATCCCTGACCCGTCACGAAGTGAATGGCCTGCTGCGGGTAGTGAATGAACTTAAGGCGGCGGGCATCTGCGTTGTTTTTGTCAGTCATCGTCTGGATGAGGTGATGGAGGTCGCCGATCGGATAAGCGTAATGCGCGACGGTAAACTGGTGGGCACCTGGCAGGCGAGCGAGCTCGACAGCCACGAGCTGGCTTACCTGATGACCGGCCAGCGTTTTCATTACAGCCCGCTGCCGGAAAAAGCGCCGGTCGACGAGGTGCCGATGCTGGAACTACGTCAGCTCAGCCGCAAAGGTAAATACCGCAACATCAACCTTTCCCTGCACCGCGGCGAGATTATCTCGATTGTCGGGCTGCTGGGCGCCGGGCGAACCGAGCTTTGTATGAGCCTGTTTGGCATGACCCGTCCGCAAGCCGGGGAGATTGTCATCAACGGCAAGCCGGTACGGCTGCGTAATAACCATGACGCTATTCGTCACGGCATTGGCTACGTATCGGAAGACCGCCTGACTCAGGGGCTGATTATGGAACAGTCCATTTATGACAACACGATTGTGACGATCTTCGACAAACTGCACACCCGCGCGGGGCTTCTCGATCATCAAAAAGCCGGTCAACGAGTGGATGATTTGATCAGCGAGCTGAACATCAAAGTGTCGGATGTCCATCTGCCGGTAAAAACGCTCTCCGGCGGCAATGCGCAGCGTATCGCCATTGCTAAATGGGTCGCGACGAACCCGCGTATTCTGATTCTCGATTCTCCGACCGTCGGGGTCGATATTGCCAACAAAGAGGGTATTTACCAGATAGCCCGTCAGCTGGCAGAGCAGGGGATGGCGGTACTGATGATCTGCGATGAAATAGCGGAGGCTTACTACAACAGCCATCGGGTACTGGTGATGCGCCGTGGTGAGCTGGTGGCGGAATTCAACCCGCACCGCAGCACCGAACAAGAGATTGCAGAGGTGGTGAATGCGTAACGCAACCCTTTCCCGGCTGATCGGGCAACATGAATTCTGGCTTGGCCTGCTGGTGGTCGCGCTGGCGGTCGGTTTAAGCGTGCGAACCGACGAGTTTCTTACCCTGGGCAACCTCACGGACGTTGCCACCAGCTATGCCATTCTTGGCATTCTGGCCTGCGGCCTCTTTGTGGTGTTGATCTCCGGCGGTATCGACATCTCTTTTCCGGCGATGACGGCGATTGCCCAGTATGTGATGGCCAGTTGGGTGATTGCTCAGGGCGGTAACTTCGCGCTGGCGCTGCTGCTCGCTATGGCGGTAGGACTGGTACTGGGGCTTATCAACGGCCTGCTGGTCTACAGGCTGCGCGTTCCGGCGATCATCATCACTATCGCCACGCTCAACCTTTACTACGGCCTGTTGGTCTATACCACCAAAGGAACCTGGCTGTATGGTTTTCCGGACTGGTTTATGAACGGTATTAACTGGTTCTCCTTTACCGCCGCCGACGGCTACGACTATGGCCTGACGCTGCCGCTATTGTGCCTCGGCGCGACGATCCTGTTCACTGCGGTGCTGATGAATCATACCCGTCCCGGACGGCAGATCTATGCCATGGGCGGTAATCGCGACGCCGCCTCCCGGCTGGGGCTGAATATGCTCAGGCTGCATTTTTATGTCTATGGCTACATGGGCATCCTCGCTGGCGTTGCGGCGGTGGTGCAGGCGCAAATCACCCAGTCGGTGGCCCCTAACTCGCTGCTGGGTTTCGAACTGACGGTGCTGGCCGCGGTGGTGCTTGGCGGAACCAGCATGACCGGCGGACGGGGAACCCTGACCGGCACCCTGCTGGGGGTTGTCCTGCTGGCGTTCCTGCAAAATGGATTAACGCTGCTGGGGGTCTCTTCTTACTGGCATATGGTACTGAGCGGCACCATCATTCTGGTGAGCATCAGCGCCACCGCCTGGAACGAAAAACGCAAACTGGCAAGGGAGCTTTAAGATGAAATCGATAGCCAGAATATTCCCCGGCGATGCCATTATCCGCCTGCAGTGCGTCATCGTTGTGATGGTGGCGCTGGTCTTCGCCTTACTGCTCGGTGGGCGTTTTTTCAGCGTGGCGAATTTTCAGTCCATCGGCTCACAATTGCCCGTACTCGGCATGCTGGCCCTGGGGATGGGGATAACCATGCTGACCGGAGGCATTAATCTGTCGATCATTGCTGGCGCGAATGCCTGTTCGCTGGTGATGGCGGCGGTACTGGTGAGCCACCCGGATAATCCGCTGTTTCTCGTGCTGGCGCTGCTGGCCGGGCTGTTGGTGGCGGTAATCATCGGTACGCTTAACGGCGCGTTAATTTCCTGGGTGGGGGTATCGCCCATCCTTGCGACCCTCGGCACCATGACCGTCATCTCCGGGCTCAATATCCTGCTCTCCAACGGCACGGTGATTTCAGGTTTTCCGGCGGCGATTCAGTTTTTAGGCAACGCAACAGTGCTGGGTATCCCGGTGGCGCTACTGCTGTTTATGCTGGTCGCGGTCCTCTTATGGGCGCTGCTGGAACATACGACTCTTGGGCGTAGCCTCTATCTGGTGGGCTCCAATGAGCAGGCGACCCGCTACAGCGGGGTCAATACCGTGCGGGTGCAGATTTCGGTGTATGTGATTTCGGCGCTACTGGGCTGGGCCGCCGCTGTTCTGATGATGGCGAAATTCAACTCGGCGAAAGCGGGTTACGGCGAGTCTTATCTGCTGGTCACCATTCTGGCGGCGGTGCTTGGCGGCATCAACCCGGACGGCGGTTTTGGCCGTGTGCTGGGCCTGGTGCTGGCGCTGGTGGTGCTGCAGATGCTGGAGAGCGGCTTCAATCTGCTCGGTATCAGCAGCTATCTGACGATGGCCCTCTGGGGAGCGGTGCTGATCCTCTTTATTGCATTACAAAATCGTAAAGCCTGATTTCAGGAGAAAAATAATGGCGAGCTACTTTATTGGTGTGGATGTAGGAACCGGCAGCGCCCGCGCTGGCGTGTTTGATTTGACAGGGCGGATGGTCAGTCAGGCGAGCCGGGCTATTGAGATCTATCGCCCGCAGGCGGACTTTGTCGAGCAGTCCTCAGAGAACATCTGGCAATCGGTATGCAATGCGGTCCGCGATGCGGTGAATCAGGCGGACATCAATCCGATTCAGGTCAAGGGGCTGGGTTTTGATGCCACCTGTTCACTGGTGGTGCTGGATAAAGAGGGAAAGCCGCTTACCATCAGCCCTTCCGGGCGCAGTGAGCAAAATATCATTGTCTGGATGGATCACCGGGCCATCTCCCAGGCCGATCGTATTAATGCCACACACCACCGGGTACTGGACTATGTGGGCAACATTATTTCGCCTGAGATGCAGACGCCGAAACTGCTATGGCTGAAACAGCATATCCCGAACACATGGGCTAATGCGGCATACTTTTTTGATCTGCCGGATTTCCTCACCTGGCGGGCAACTGACGACGACACGCGATCGCTGTGTTCGACGGTCTGCAAGTGGACCTATATGGGGCACGAAGATAAGTGGGACGCCAGCTATTTTCGCCAGATTGGGCTGGAGGATTTGCTGGAACACGATGCTGAGAAAATCGGCCGCTACGTGAAAACGATGGGGGAGCCACTGGGGCGCGGTTTAACCAAACGCGCAGCGACTGAGATGGGGTTAATGCCGGGTACGGCGGTGAGCGTCTCGATCATTGATGCCCACGCCGGGACGCTGGGCAACCTGGGAGCCTGCGGCGTCTCCGGAGAGGTGGCGGATTTTGACCGCCGTATTGCGCTGATTGGCGGCACCTCTACCGGGCATATGGCGATTTCTTCCGAGGCGCGTTTTATCAGCGGCGTGTGGGGGCCATACTACTCGGCGGTGCTGCCGGACTACTGGCTTAATGAGGGCGGACAGTCGGCGACCGGCGCCTTAATCGACCATATTATTCAGTCCCATCCCTGCTATGAATCCCTGCTTGCTCAGGCGAAAGCGCAGGGACAAACCATTTATGAAGCTCTGAACGCACTGCTGCGCAAAATGGCCGGCGAGCCGGAGAATATCGCTTTTCTGACCCGGGATGTGCATATTTTGCCCTATTTCCACGGCAACCGTTCCCCGCGCGCCAACCCGACCCTCACCGGCGTGATAAGCGGGCTTAAATTGTCACGTACCCCGGAGGATATGGCGCTGCAGTATCTGGCAACCATCCAGGCCATAGCGCTGGGCACCCGGCATATCATCGAGACCATGAACAAAAGCGGCTACAAAATTGATACGGTGATGGCGAGCGGCGGCGGCACCAAGAACCCGATTTTTGTCCAGGAGCATGCCAACGCCACCGGCTGCGCCATGCTGCTGCCGGAAGAAAGCGAAGCGATGTTGCTGGGCGGCGCGATGATGGGTACGGTGGCCGCCGGGGTGTTTGAGACCTTCCCGGAAGCGATGGCCGCGATGAGCCGCATTGGTAAAACGGTAACGCCGCAGACCAACAGCATTAAGCACTACTACGATCGTAAATACAGCGTCTTCCACGAAATGTATCAGGATCATATGAAGTATCGCACCATGATGCAGGAGGCGGGATGAGCAACCACTGGCAACAGGCCTGTGCCGCCTGGCAGATTTACAGTAACGAAATGGCGGCGTTGAGCGGGCACCTTAATGATGAGCTATGGGCCTCGCTGCTGGCGGCATTACGCGGCTGCGAGGGCAAGATTGCGGTCACCGGCGTCGGAACCTCAGGTATTGCGGCGCGTAAAATCGCTCATATGCTGGCCTGCGTTGAGCGTCCGGCCATCTATCTCAATGCCACCGATGCCGCGCACGGGGATTTGGGCTTTCTGGATGACAGAGATTTGCTGATTATGCTCTCACGCGGCGGCAATTCCGATGAGCTGACGCGCCTTCTGCCGGGGCTTGCGGCGAAAGGCGTCAAGCTGATTAGCGTGACGGAAAATCCCGACTCGGCGATTGCGCAAGCGGCAAATCTGGTGATTTCTACGGGCGTAAAGCGCGAGATAGACCCCCTGAATATGCTGGCGACCACCTCTATTGTACTGGCGCTGGCGATTTTCGATGCCGTCTGCGTCTGTCTGATGGAAGAGAGCGGGTATTCAAAGGAAACGCTGCTGAAAGTGCATCCCGGAGGGGATGTCGGTTTAACCCTGAGAGGAAAAACGCCCTGAGGCGCGCTGTTAAGGGATAAACGCCCGGATTATCTCCGGGCGCTGCAGACTGATGACAAACCCTAAAAAGAGCACGGACGATCCCCTCGCCCCTTCGGGGAGAGGGTTAGGGTGAGGGGAAA
>NZ_CBFFRJ010000031.1:0-43626 GCF_965644225.1 Phytobacter sp. V91
CGGGCATCGTGAAAAATCTATGGCAAAGAAAGCCTTATGTTCTCATAACTGACGATTAAATCGCACCTTCCTTAGCCGCAGTAATATTATTCTTTTATCTATCATCAGTCTTTTATCCATGACTTAACTATTAAATCGCATCCTGCGAGTTGATAAACAAAAATGGAGAAAATATGAATTTACATTACCTCCATAATACTGCGAAGTAAATACGACGTTGTTCTCTAATTATCGAAAATAAAAATATATTTATTGGTGGCGTGAATTATTAAAGGGGGATAGATATATTCTAATTTAGAGGAAAGCAGATACCCTGGCCGGTGAACAGGCAAGCCAGAGTATCAGGAGAGAGGGGTTAGCGCTCGTCGCGACGACCACCGACCGCCGCCCACCAGCGGCGCACATGCACCGTCACTTCTTCACGATCGTGATAAAGCTGACGGGCCTGTATCTCAACATTAATGCCATTTTCTTCAAGCTGCTGCTGAAGATGAGCCAGGTTCTGCTGCACCTCTTCATAGCGCTTTTTCATCGGCAACTTAAGGTTGAAAATGGTTTCGCGGCACCAGCCGTTGAGCAGCCACTGGGTCATCAAGGCTGCCACTTTGGCCGGTTTCTCCACCATGTCGCAAACCATCCAGGTGATGTTATTGCGCGTAGGGCGATAGCGGAAACCATCTTCACGCAGCCAGGTCACCTGCCCGGTATCCATCAGACTTTGCGCAATCGGGCCGTTATCCACCGAGGCGACCCACATATTGCGTTTCACCAGTTGGTAGGTCCAGCCGCCAGGGCAGGCGCCAAGATCCACCGCATGCATGCCATTTGCCAGGCGCTCATCCCACTCATCAGCAGGAATAAAGACGTGGAAAGCCTCTTCGAGCTTCAGAGTCGAACGACTTGGCGCGTCAGAAGGGAACTTAAGACGCGGAATGCCCATATAGAACGGCGAGTTGTTATAGGAGTAAGAATACCCGGTATAACAACAACCTGGCGCAATAAAGAACACGTGCACAACAGGGCGTTTACTGGAGTCGCTACGCGCCAGCACACCCGCTTCACGCAGCGCGCTGCGCAGCGGCACGGTGAATTTACGGCAGAACTTCATCAGCTCTTTGCTTTCGTTGGTATCTGCCACTTCAACGCGCAGATCGCCGCCCTTCTCCACCACGCCCTGCAACATGCCCACGATCGGCGTGATGCGATCTTCCGGAGGCAAATGTTGTAACAGCTCACCGACCACAAACATCTGGCGAGCGAAGATCAGCGAACTGAACGGCAGTTCACGCGCCAGTTTGTCCGCATCATCAGGTTGATAACACTCGAAAATGACATAGCCGGAATGTTCTTTTACCCGCGCAAAGCCGAAGACTTCACGACGACCCGCTTTATCGGTAATTTCTGCGGCGCACTCTTTCTCAAAACCAGGGCGACACAACAAAACCACTTTATTCATGAACAACGCCCTTACGTTTCAGACGGATAGCACCAATAAACATCAACACCCAGCCAGCGAGGAAACAGACACCGCCGACGGGAGTTACAAACGCCCACAGGCGTAAATGCGAGAGCGCAAGGCAATACAGGCTGCCGCTAAACAGCACCGTGCCCAACGCAAGGAAAACACTGCTCCAGTAAAACCAGATACTGATGCGACGTTGCATCGCCACCGCCAGCCCGAAGATGGCGAGGGTATGGAACGCCTGATAATTCAGGCCGGTCTGGATCCAGCCCATTTCAACAACACCTAAAGACTTACTTAAAACATGTGCGCCAAAGGCTCCCAGCGCGACATAAACAAAGCCACTCACTGCGGCAAAAATCAGCATGAAACGGCTGGTCATGGTTGTACCTTAAGGTCATGCGCGTACTGCGCTGCAATTATTGTTCGTAACGGAAACGGAACTTTTCCTGTTCATTTGCCGCTTTTGTCAGTATCCACTGGCGAAAGGCGGCTATTTTACCCAGTTCTGCCTGACTGTCATGACAAACCAGATAAAATGCATTCTTACTGACCAGAACATCATTAAACGGGCAGACCAGACGACCTGCCTCAATTTCCGACTGGGCCATAACATTATTGGCCAGCGCAATACCCTGTCCGTGGATTGCCGCCTGCAGCACCATCGAGCTGTGGCTGAAGATCGGTCCCTGTTGCACGTTTAGATTAAGACCTAATTGCCGCGTATAAGTTTGCCAGTCGCGACGAGATGCATCATGCAGCAGGGTATGATTCGCCAGATCCGCAGGCGTTTTCAGGGGCTTATCCCCGGTTAATAATAACGGCGAGCAGACTGGCAGCAGATATTCTGCGTATAATTTTTCAACACGCAAGCCCGGCCAGTTGCCACGGCCATAAAAAATGGCCACGTCCACATCATCCGCCAGTTTATCTTCCTGCCGGTCCACCGCCTGGATTCGGACGTCGATTCCCGGATAAGCTGAGTTAAAGCTGGAGAGCCTGGGCACCATCCACTGAATGGCAAAACTGGGCAATAATGAGACCGTCAACGCCCCCTTGGCACTGCGCGCCTGGAGTTTACGCGTCGCGTCGGTGAGCTGGGAAAATATCTCTTTAATATCCTGAAAATAGCTCTGCCCTTCCTCCGTTAACAGTAAGGAACGGTTACGGCGGCGGAACAGTTTTAGCCCCAGGAAATCCTCGAGAGACTTGATTTGATGGCTTACTGCGGCCTGCGTCACAAAAAGTTCATCGGCGGCGCGCGTAAAACTTAAATGGCGGGCAGCGGCATCAAAAACACGTAATGCATTGAGTGGTGGCAATCGCTTGGACATGGTTATCAGGCTTAGATGTTAAGGCGTTTTAACAAACAGGAAACAAGGGTTAACCTATTAGTTTTTTTTATCTGAGCCATTATAAATTGTCCGTTGAGCTTCTACCAGCAAATACCTATAGTGGCGGCACTTCCTGAGCCGGAACGAGAAGCTTTTGTTGGAATGCGTGTTCTGATGAGCTTTTGGCTTACGGTTGTGATGTTGTGTTGTTGTGTTTGCAATTGGTCTGACATTTCAGACTACGGTAGCGAAGCTACCCCTTTTTCACTTCCTGTACATTTACCCTGTCTGTCCATAGTGATTAATGTAGCACCGCAAGATTGCGGTGCTTTTTTTTGCCTGAAAACAGCGTTATTTCTTCTCGAGCGCGACCATCTCTTTGATATCAGTACGATTAATCTGCTGCTCATGACCGTTGGCATCTTTGTACGAAATCATGCCGGTCTGATCATCCGTTTTCGGCTTACCTTCAGAGATAATGGTCCGGCCATCATTAGTGTGCATGGCGTAGTTCGGCCCCGAACAGGCGCTCAGTGTAAAAGTGAGCATACAGGCAGATATAATTGCAGCGGCCTTTTTCATATTCTTCTCCTCATAGCAATTAATGCTTCATAAAGCTCATTTAGAAACAGGCATAGATAAATACCCAACACTATTTAGCATAACCTGCTTACAAACCGCTGCCGGGACAAACAGACAATTCCGATGGAGAGCAACCTTCTTGCCGCGGCGCTAAATTTGCGCGACGATCGCGCTATTGACGAGAGGAATGCAATGAACAACGCTTTCAGCCCGGCGCAATTTCGCGCCCAGTTTCCTGCACTTGCAGACGCCGGTATTTACCTGGACAGCGCAGCGACTGCGTTAAAACCGCAGGCGGTCATTGACGCGACGCAGAGGTTTTACAGCCTGAGCGCCGGGAATGTGCATCGCAGCCAGTTTGCGCAAGCGCAAAAACTTACCGCCCGCTACGAATCGGCCCGCGACCAGGTTGCCACCCTGATTAACGCGTCTGACGGCAAAAATATCGTCTGGACCCGTGGCACAACCGAAGCCATTAATATGGTCGCCCAGAGCTGGGCGCGCCCGCGCCTGCATCCAGGCGATGAAATCATCGTCAGCGAAGCGGAACATCATGCCAATCTGGTTCCCTGGCTGATGGTGGCAGAGCAAACCGGAGCGCGTGTAGTAAAGCTGCCGCTGGGGGCAGATGCCCTGCCGGACCTCGATAAACTGACGACCCTTATCACCCCTCGTAGCCGTATTCTCGCGATCGGCCAGATGTCGAATGTGACGGGCGGCTGCCCGGATCTGGCGCGGGCGATTACTCTGGCGCATAACGCGGGGATGGTGGTGATGGTGGATGGCGCACAGGGTGTGGTGCACTTTCCGGCGGACGTCCAGCGCCTTGATATCGATTTCTACGCCTTCTCTGGCCACAAACTGTATGGTCCGACCGGCATTGGCGCGCTGTATGGCAAAAGCGCCTTGCTGGAGGAGATGTCCCCGTGGCTCGGCGGCGGCAAAATGATTACCGAAGTCAGTTTCGAAGGTTTTCAGACACAGCCAGCGCCCTGGAAACTGGAAGCAGGCACGCCCAATGTCGCCGGAGTTATTGGTCTGAGTGCCGCGCTGGAGTGGTTGCAGGAGATCGATATTGCCAAGGCAGAGAGCTACAGCCGGGGGCTGGCGACACTGGCAGAAGAGGCGCTGGCGAAACGTCCGGGCTTCCGCTCTTTCCGGGTTCAGGACTCCAGTCTGCTGGCCTTTGATTTTGCCGGTGTCCACCATAGCGATATGGTCACGTTACTGGCCGGTTATGGCATCGCCCTGCGCGCCGGGCAACATTGCGCCCAGCCGCTGCTCGCCGCTCTGGGCGTAAAAGGCACCCTACGGGCCTCCTTTGCGCCTTATAATACTCAGCATGATGTGGACGCGCTGGTTGCTGCCGTTGACCGCGCCTTAGACCTTCTGGTGGATTGATGAATAACACTTTTGCGGCCGGACATCCGTTCGGTCACACCCTGAATGAAGAGCGCCTGCGCCAGATCTTTACGCCGCTAAAGCTGTGGGAAGACAAGTACCGCCAGCTTATTTTGCTGGGCAAGCAGCTACCGCCGCTTGCCGATAGCCTGAAAGCGCAGGCGCAGGAAATTGCAGGCTGTGAAAACAGGGTCTGGCTGGGCCATCAACTGGGGGATGACGGCAGACTCCATTTCTTTGGCGACAGCGAAGGGCGTATTGTTCGCGGCATGCTGGCGGTACTACTGACCGCCATTGAGGGTAAACGAGCAGAAGATCTTCTGCTTACTGACCCGCTCGCACTCTTTGATGAACTGGGGCTACGCGCGCAATTGAGCGCTTCGCGTAATCAGGGGCTGGCGGCACTGAGCGCCGCCGTACAGGAAGCCGCTCGCCAGACTCAGGCCTGACGCGCCGCTTTCGCCATCATTTTCTTTAGCGCATGGGAGACGGCCACAAAACCAAAGGTGGCGGTCACCATGGTTGCGGCGCCAAATCCGGAAGCGCAATCCATCCGTTTTGGCCCTTCCGCCGTGCTTTTCATCGCGCAGACTGAGCCGTCTGCCTGCGGGTAAACCAGAGCTTCGGTGGAAAAAACGCAGTCCACGCCGAGTTTGCCTTTACTGCTTTTCACCACACCAAAATCACTTTTCAGGCGTTCGCGCAGTTTTGCCGCCAGCGGATCCTGAATGGTTTTCGCCAGATCGGCTACCTGGATTTGGGTCGGATCGATCTGCCCGCCAGCGCCCCCGGTGGTCACCAGCGGAATTTTATACCGGCGGCAGTAAGCAATCAGCGCCGCTTTGGGCCGCACGCTGTCTATAGCGTCAATCACATAGCTAAAGCCTTTATTCAGTAGCTCAGCGACGTTTTCCCCGGTCAGAAAATCGTCGATCACGGTAACCTGACACTCCGGGTTAATCTGCTGAATACGCTGGGCCATCACTTCTGCTTTTGCCAGGCCAACGTTATCACGCAGGGCATGGATCTGACGGTTAGTGTTGGTCACGCATACATCATCCATATCAATCAATGTGATCGCGCCAATCCCCGTCCGTGCCAGCGCTTCGGCGACCCAGGAGCCGACACCGCCGATCCCCACCACGCAGATATGTGCGCCAGCAAACAATTGCAGGGCATTTTCACCGTACAAACGTGCCGTACCGCCGAAACGCTGGCGCCAGGCGTCACTGATGACCACAGACATAAAACCTCAGAATGCATTTGAAAAATAAGACGGGAAAATGCTCTCCCGCAGCAGCGGGAGAGCGGATGGAGTGTATCACAATCAGCCGTTGAACACGCCGCCGGTACCCGGTGCCGTTTTCAGCACCCATACACGGCCATAATGGTTATACCATCCGGCACGGTGCCCGGCATCGGGGCCGATGCCCTGATAGATGTCAAAGTGCTGGCCTTTAATCGCCCCACCGACATCCAGCGCCACCATCAGACGCAGCTCGTATTGCCCGGTGAATTTACCGTTCACATCCAGCAGCGGAACTTCGGCCAGCAGCGTCGTGCCCGCCGGGATAATGCTGCGATCGGAGGCCACCGAGGCGCGACCGATCAGCGGTACCGCACTGGCCCCCTTCACTGGCGCATAAGACTGCGGCTTAAAGAAGACGAAAGACTCGTTTTGTTCCAGCAGCTCACGCACTTCCGCCTCGCTGTGCTTTTCGCCCCATGCACGAATCGCCTGCATCGACATATCTTCTTTCTTCACTTCGCCACGGTCGATAAGTACCTTGCCGACAGGATAGTAAGACCAGCCGTTTTTCCCGGCATAGCTAAAGAAGTTCAGCGGCGAGCCATCGCCAAAGTCGATATAGCCGCTGCCCTGTACATCCATAATAAAGTTGTCCATCAGCGAGTTGCTGTATGCCAGGACATAACTTTCGCTAAGCGCGCCGGCATAGATGCTGGCGCGGGAGGGCAGTTTCCCACGCTTCGGCGGCATACGGTAAATGGGGTACTGGAATTCTCCCTGTCGAGTATGACGAGCCTGCACAACCGGTGTGTAGTAGCCGGTAAACTGGACGTTACCGTAGTTATCGGCGCCTTCCATTTGCCAGGCGTCAATACCGAACTGGCGCATATTGCGGGTATCGCCGCCTGAACGCAGCCAGTTCTGGACAGCGTTATAGACAGCACTCTGACCGGAATACAAACGTGGAGAGGCGCTGCGGATTTGACTCACTTGCTCAGAGAAATCGCCTGCGTTGATAGGAGCCCCAACGGCTTCAGGCTGGTTTACCAGAGAGAAAGGCTGGTCAAACTTGCCATCTTTATACTGTTGACCGCGATCGGTCGGTTTTGAAACACAGGCGGCAAGCAGTGTCACCATTGCGCCTGTTAGCAGATATTTTGCCCAACGTCCTTTCATTGTCTCTCATCTTCTGGTTAATCCGGAGCCTGATGAAGATAACAAACCGCCCCCGGTAATGAAATGCGCTTGCGCAACCCGCGGCATGGCTGGTACAAAAAACGCCCTCATCGTACTGTTTTTATACAATCAGGCTGCTAATATGCTAAACCGTTAAAAAAGGGTTGCATCAGAACGTTAGCGGAGTATAGTGCGCATCCACGGACGCGGGGTGGAGCAGCCTGGTAGCTCGTCGGGCTCATAACCCGAAGGTCGTCGGTTCAAATCCGGCCCCCGCAACCAATTAAAATCAGAAGTAAATTTACTCGATGGAAGAGTAAATCCGGACGCGGGGTGGAGCAGCCTGGTAGCTCGTCGGGCTCATAACCCGAAGGTCGTCAGTTCAAATCTGGCCCCCGCAACCAATTACAATCTGATGCAAATTTACTCGATGAAGAGTAAAGACGGACGCGGGGTGGAGCAGCCTGGTAGCTCGTCGGGCTCATAACCCGAAGGTCGTCGGTTCAAATCCGGCCCCCGCAACCAACACAATAAACACCTTAACGGGTGTTTTTTTGTTTTTATTCTTCAGCATTCACGCCGTGCCATTGTTGGCTGCCTTCATTCACCCCAGTCACGTACTTATATACGCTCCCGGGGATTCATTCCGTTGCCGGCCTCGGCACAACCTGAATGATTCGAATAAAACATTCTGATAAAAAATTACCCTCTTCTCGCAAGCGTAGCCCCATCGGCGAAGTACGCCTTAATCCCGGCCAGAATCGACTCCGCAATCTGCTGCTGGAATTTTGCCGTTTTGAGTTTGCGCTCTTCCTCAACGTTACTGATAAACGCGGTTTCCACGAGGATCGACGGGATATCAGGCGCTTTCAGCACCGCAAACCCGGCCTGCTCAACCTGATTTTTATGCAGGTTATTCACGTTGCCCAGCCGATTGAGCACGGCTTTACCGAACTTCAGACTGTCGTTGATGGTCAGCGACTGCACCATATCAAACATCGTATGATCCAGATAACGGTCGCCGCTTTTACTCACGCCGCCGATTAAATCCGATGCGTTTTGTGATTCGGCCAGCAGCTTCGCCGCCGTACTGGTGGCGCCTTTGGTCGACAGCGCAAACACCGAAGATCCGCTGGGTTGTCGGCTGCTGAAAGCATCCGCATGAATAGAGACAAACAGGTCGGCACGCTGCTTCTGCGCCTTGGCAACGCGCACTTTCAGCGGAATGAAGACATCTTCATTACGCGTCATATACGCCTTCATATTGGACTCTTTTTCGATAAGGGCCCGCAGGCGACGGGCAATTTGCAGCACCACGTCTTTCTCGCGGGTCCGGTATTTACCGATAGCGCCGGGATCTTCACCGCCGTGTCCGGGATCAAGCATGATAACAATCGGACGGTCACGCCCGGCTTTCCCCGGCTGCGGCCCGCTTTGCGCTGGCGGAACCGGCTTGTCCAGATCCCCCTGGTTATACTCTTCGAGTAACGCCAGCAGCGGATCCTGCATATCTTTCGCATTGGCCGGGTAGAGATCCATCACCAGACGCTCTTTAAACCCCGCCACCGGGGCCAGTGCAAACAGCTGCGGTTTAATGTCCTGCTTGAGCTCAAACACCATGCGCACAGTCTGGGGATCAAACTGCCCCACGCGGGCCGATTTAATGAAAGGATCGTCACCCCGGATCTGCGCCCCCATACCTTTAAGCACGGAGTTAAGATTGACGCCTTCAAGATCGACCACCAGCCGGTCAGGATTACTCAACGAGAACTGGCGATATTTAATGACCCGGTTAGACTCAACCGTTACACGGGTATAGGTAGACGCAGGCCAGACGCGCACGGCGACCACCTGACTGACGGCGGCAAGGCCAACCAGGCTCACGCTTAATAACCACATTGCCCCCGCACCCTGTAATAATCTGCGGCGGCTTAGCGCTTTTTGACTTCCCGACATGCCTCTCCCGATCCAAAGCAAAAAAGATGAATAACTGATTATTCGTAAGAATTGACTGAAAACTTTAACGAATGACGCATAAGCTGTCATCTATAAAACGGTAAAGGTCGTGGAGCCTTGCCAGCAAAAGGTAACACCATTATTAACTGATGATGCATTTTTGGCTTGCACATCTGGCCACAAAAGAATAAAAATACACTTTTTACGAATAATCATGCAGTGAGGATTGGCCGTGGTAAAGGAACGTAGAACCGAACTGGTGCAGGGATTTCGCCACTCTGTCCCCTATATTAATACCCATCGGGGCAAAACCTTTGTCATTATGCTCGGCGGTGAAGCCATTGAGCATGAAAACTTTTCCAGTATCGTCAATGACATCGGGCTGCTGCACAGTCTGGGGATCCGGCTGGTTGTGGTCTACGGCGCACGCCCGCAGATCGATGCCAACCTTGCGGCCCACCACCATGAACCTATCTACCATAAGCATATCCGCGTGACCGACGCAAAAACCCTGGACCTGGTTAAACAGGCGGCGGGTTTACTGCAACTGGATATCACCGCCCGGCTGTCAATGAGCCTTAACAACACGCCATTGCAGGGTGCTCATATCAACGTGGTCAGCGGTAACTTTATTATTGCCCAGCCGCTGGGTGTCGATGATGGCGTCGACTACTGCCATAGCGGACGTATTCGTCGTATTGACGAAGAGGCCATCCACCGCCAGTTAGACAGCGGTGCGATCGTGCTGATAGGGCCGGTTGCGGTCTCCGTCACCGGGGAAAGTTTTAACCTCACCTCGGAAGAGATTGCCACCCAACTGGCCATCAAGCTCAAAGCCGACAAAATGATCGGCTTCTGCTCATCGCAGGGGGTCTACAACGAAGAGGGGCACATCGTCTCCGAGCTCTTCCCTAACGAAGCCCAGGCCCGGGTCGAGGCGCTGGAAGAGGAAGGCGATTACCATTCAGGTACCGTGCGTTTTCTGCGCGGCGCCATGAAAGCCTGCCGCAGTGGCGTCCGTCGCAGCCACTTAATTAGCTACCAGGAAGATGGCGCCCTGTTGCAGGAGTTGTTCTCCCGCGACGGTATCGGAACGCAGATCGTGATGGAGAGCGCCGAGCAGATCCGTCGGGCCACCATCAACGATATCGGCGGTATCCTGGAGCTAATCCGCCCGCTGGAACAGCAGGGCATCCTGGTCCGTCGCTCACGCGAACAGCTGGAGATGGAAATCGATAAGTTTACCGTCGTCCAGCGGGATAACCTGACTATTGCCTGCGCTGCGCTCTATCCGTTCCCGGAAGAAAAAATCGGGGAGATGGCCTGCGTCGCGGTTCATCCTGATTACCGCAGTTCATCGCGCGGGGAGGTGCTACTGGAGCGTATTGCCGCCCAGGCGAAACAGATGGGGCTGAGCAAGCTGTTTGTTCTCACTACCCGCAGTATTCACTGGTTCCAGGAGCGCGGCTTTACCCCCGTGGACATCGACTCGCTGCCGGAAAGCAAAAAAGAGATGTACAACTACCAGCGCCGCTCGAAGGTCTTAATGGCCGACTTAAGCTGACAAACAGCCCCGGAAACACCCGGGGCTGCTTTATTCTTCAGACTGAAAAAGGGCATCCAGCCCGCTTCGCCGCTCGGTACGGGTGGCGATAGCCTGCAACAGTACCCGCTCATCGGCATACAACGAAAGACGCTGTTTAGCACGCGTGATGGCCGTGTAGACCAGCTCTCTTGTAACGACGGGCACTATCTGGGCAGGCAGAATTAATGCCGCGTGGTCAAACTCCGACCCTTGGGATTTATGTACCGTCATCGCCCAGGCCGTATCATGTTCCGGCAACCGGCTTGGCTGGACGGATTTCAGGCTGCCATCAGGCAGCGGGAACCAGACCCGGATCCCCTCGCTTCCTTCCAGAGCAATGCCAATATCACCATTAAAGAGTCCCAGCGATGAGTCGTTGCGGGCGATCATCACCGGGCGTCCATGATACCAGCGGGCGTTTAACGGGCGATGGATACGCCGCTGGCGGATAAGCGCCAGCTCAAGGCGCTCATTGAGGCCGCTGACGCCAAATGGCCCTTCCCGCAAGGCACACAACAGCTGGTACTCGCCAAACGCGGAAATCACCTCCTGCGGCTGGGCGTGCTGTTGCAGCAGCGACAGGAAGTGCGCATAACCCGACAGCGCATCATCAATCATCGTCTGGTAGTCATCGGCGGAGAGTAAGGGTTTACTCTCGATATCGCTAAATCCCTGACGGAAGACGGCGCGGGTGCCTGCTTTATCCCCCCGGTTAACCGCTGCGGCCAGTTGGCCGATTCCGGAATCACTGCCAAATCGATAGCTTTGCTGCAGCAGACACAGGCTGTCACGCAGGTTGCTGGCCGACGTTCCGCCGCCTGCCGGAACCGAAAACCCGGTGAGGCGCGACAACTGCGCGGCACGTGGTGCGGTAAAACCCGCATTGACCCACGCACAGATATCCCCCAGCACCGCTCCAGCTTCCACCGAAGCAAGCTGGTCGCGATCGCCAAGGAAAATCACCCGGGCATGGGCAGGCAGGGCGTCAATCAGTCGCGACATCATCGGCAGGTCAATCATCGATGCCTCATCCACCACCAGCACGTCCAGATGCAGCGGATTACCGGCATGGTGACGTAAGCGCTGACTGCCCTGCACTGCGCCCAACAAGCGGTGCAGCGTACTGGCCTCATCAGGCAGCGTCGCCTTTTGCGCCTGCGTCAGAGGAAGCTGGCGCAACGCTTTACCCAGGGATTCGGTCAGCCTCGCAGCCGCTTTACCGGTAGGTGCGGCAAGGCTGATTCGACAACGCTCGCCTTCCGCCATCTGCACCAGCGCCGCCAGCAGTTTCGCCACCGTGGTGGTTTTGCCCGTTCCCGGGCCGCCGGAAATCACTGAGATACGCCGGGTGAGCGCCACCGCAGCGGCCACTTTTTGCCAGTTGATCTCTTCACTCGCCGGGAAAAGGTCATCAAGCGCCAGCCTGAGGCGCTTTTCATCCACCGCTATCGGCTGATTGATCCGGGCAAAAAAGTCAGCCACCCGTTGTTCGTTACACCACATCCGGTTGAGATAGAGCCGGTCTTTGGCGAGGATCATCGGCGTTGCCGCGGCCCCTTCACTCACCGCTTTCGAGGTCAGTAAGGGTTCGCGCCAGTTCGCCGGGCTTCCCGCCTGTTCAAAGATGGCCTGCATTAACGCCGATTGTTTAGCAGAGGAGGTTTGCAGGCTTAAGTTTTCCAGCGGCAGGCAGACGTGGCCCTCTCCGACATCACGACTCAACAGCGCCGCCGCCAGCATCACCGCGGGTTCATCATCGCCAGCGACAGTAAAGGCAAACTGCACATCCAGCGGGCGCAACAGTTTTTGCTCCACCGCCTCCTGCATGAGCGCACGTAAGGTCATGACATCACCTCCGTTTTTCCACCGGCAAACAAAGCATCCATCTCCTGTATCAGCGCCATATCAGGGCGGGTGGCATAAACGCCCTGCCCTGGATGACCCGGCTCAACGCCGCGCAGGAAGAGATAAATCACGCCGCCGAAATGGCGTTCGTAGTCATAATCGGCTATGCGATGGCCCAGGTAACGATGCAGCGCCAGGGTATAGAGCTGATATTGCAGATCATAACGGTGGGACTGCATGGCCCCGGCCATCGCCTCACGGGTATAGGCCTCGCCCGATTCCCCCAGCCAGTTGGATTTATAATCCAGCAGGTAATAGCGCCCGTTATGGCGATACACCAGATCGATAAAGCCTTTCAGCATGCCGCGCACGTCACGGAAATCAAGCGGCGGGCAACCTGCAGAAAGCGGGTCGTAGCGGCGGATCAGCGCATCAAGATTTTCTGCCCGCAGGTGCTGCCCGATGGGAATATAGAACTCCATCTCGACCTGCTTATCTTTCGCGCTGAGCTGGCAAAGCGAGGCGCCCGTATCACCAAGAGGAGCCTGCAATACCGATGCAATCCAGTCGCTTATCACCGGCTGCCAGTGGGGATCAAAACCCCCTGTCTGCAGTTTTTCACTGACCCACGACGCTGCGACTGGCTGGGTAAAATCGAGATCTTCAAACAGGCTGTGCAAAAAGGTGCCAGGTGACGCGCCGCGCGGGAACTGATGAGGCGTTAATCCAGGTTCGGTCTTATGCTCTGCCTCCCCGGACGCATCCACATCCAGACGCGGCAATAAATCCTGCGCAATACTGTGCGAGCGCTGCTGTAACCCGGAGTAACTGGTCACCCGCCAGTCATCGGCAATCACACGCTGCACCTGGCGGGCGCTCAGCGCTGGTGAGCCATCTTGTGGCATCACCCAGGGAGCGTTATCTGCGCATGATGGCGTCTGCAGGACAATGTCATCGTTACACAGTGCCTTCAGACAGGCCCGAAGACCAGCGGCATCCTTCGGCTCACCGCGCTGAAGAAGACGACCTAATGCACTAAGGTGAAAATCGCTGTCGCCGGTTTTTTCGCCGCGACGACGGAACAGCGGGGCTATCCCGAGGCTACAGTGCCACACCGAACGGGTTAAGGCGACGTACAGCAGGCGCAGGTCTTCCGCCAGTCGCTCCGTTTCAGCCAGCGCGATACTCTCATCAGCCGCGCTCAGGTCGAGCACCGAGGCAAAGGTATCGCGGTCATGGTAAAAAGCCTGATCCTGTACGCGGAAATTGGCAATAAACGGCAGCCAGACCAGCGGGTATTCAAGCCCTTTCGATTTATGGATGGTGACGATTTTGACCAGATGTTTGTCGCTTTCCAGACGCAACTGTTCGCTGGAAGCGTTAGTGTCCGGCTCGGCAATTCTCTGGGTCAGCCAGCGAACCAGCGCATGCTCGCTTTCCTGCTGGGTACCCGCCTCCTGCAACAGTTCACTGAGATGTAAAATGTCGGTCAAGCGACGCTCGCCGCCGGGGGTGGCCAGCAGGTTTTCCGCAATATGCCGCGCGCCCATCAGCGCATGCAGCATCGGCATTACGCCGCGCTTTTGCCACAGGCTGCGCCAGCCGGTGAACTCCTCAACAACCTTATCCCATGCAGCTTCATCATTATTGAGCGTTTCGATATCCAGTGCACTGAGCCCCAGCATCGAGGTCGCCAGCGCACTGCGCAGGGTGCTTTCCCTCTCGGGCGCCAGCACCGCCTGCAGCAGCCACTGCATTTCCTGGGCTTCCAGGGTTTCAAAAACACTGGCGCGGTTGGAAAGGTAGACCGAAGGAATGTTCAGCGCGCCCAGCGCATCACGGACAAGTGAGGCTTCATGACGGCTGCGGACCAGCACCGTGATGTCGGATGCTTTAACGGGTCTGGACTTCTCCCCGGCATAAAGCAGCGCATCACCCGCCTGCCCGGCTATCAGCCAGTCACGAATTTGTATCGCACACTGCCCGGCCATGGTTGACTGATAGTCCGCAACCCCCACCCCGTCGCCTTCCATCAGCCAGAAGGACATTGCGGGCTGGTTGCTCCCGTTGACCACAAAACGGTGTAACTGGTTTTTGGCGGCGGAGTTTACCGGCTGGAAGGGAATTTGCCGGAACATAAAGGCGTCATCAGTCTGACGAAAAATCTGGTTAACGCTTGCCACCATCCCCGGAGCGGAACGCCAGTTGGTATCCAGCGTATAGCGGGCAGTGACTTCATCACGCGCCTTCATATAGGTGAAGATATCCGCGCCGCGAAAGGCATAAATCGCCTGTTTCGGATCGCCGATCAGCAGCAGCGCGCTGTCCGGCTGGTGATGCCAGATCCGCCGGAAGATGCGATATTGCTGGGGATCGGTATCCTGAAATTCATCGATCATCGCCACCGGAAAACGGCTACGAATAGCGGTTGCCAGTGCCTCGCCATTGGCGCTTTGCAGCGCAAAATCCAGCCGACTGAGCATATCGTCAAAGCCCAGCTCGCCGCGACGCCGTTTTTCGTGGGCGACCGCCTCGCGAATTTCGCGCATCGCGCGGGTTAGCATCAGGTCTTTCAGGGTCAGCGGAGCCGCAAGCAGGTTCTCAATGGCGTCGAAGAGAGGATGTTCCGGTGCTGCGGTTCCCGGTTTCGTCCGTTCGTGCAGGAAGGACTGGGCAAATTTTTCCAGCGGCTCAGGCAGCTGATAACTGACCGTCTCTTCTTCGGCCCAGGCGCTGATTTTCGCAATCCATCGCGCCTGGTTCGCGCGGTTGAATTTCTGCCGCATGATGCCGGAGCCTTCAATCAGCGGCTCCAGCTCAGCAACCGACGCCAGCCAGAACTGCTTAACGCTGTTGATTTGTTCGAGGATTTTCTGATGACGACTCTGCAGCGTTTCGTCTTCCGGCGGCGCGGATTTAATCTGCGGCTCTTCACCCTGTAAATAGCGGTCGATGGCTTTCAGCAGATCCTGCGGCCCTTTCCAGGACTCATGCACCACCTGAGCCAGATCGCGCGGCAACGGATAGCAGTGGCGACGCCAGAAATCCGCGCAGGCCTGATAGCGCAGCAGCGATTCGTCTTCAATGAGCTGCTGCTCGAACAGCATGCCAGATTCAAAAGCGTTCAGGCTGAGCATCCGCTGGCAGAAACCGTGGATGGTGAATACTGCCGCTTCATCCATCTGCCGTTCGGCAAGCATCAGCCACCGTGCCGCCTGCGGTTTATCCGCAATCTCATCAAGCAGGCGGGCATAGAGGGGGTCGTCGGAGGTTTCACGTAAGCAGGCGATCCGCAGGTCATGAATATTACTGCGGATACGACCACGCAATTCTGCGGTGGCGGCCTCGGTAAAGGTCACCACCAGCACATCCTCAACGCTCAGTGGCCCCGGCCGGGCAGACTCTCCGCCCAGTCCGAGTAACAGCCGCAAATAGAGTGCGGCTATGGTGAAGGTTTTACCGGTGCCCGCAGAGGCTTCAATCAGGCGCTCGCCGGTAAGGGGCAAGCGCAGGGGATCAAGGGACTCAGCGGTTTCACTCATTTTTCTCGCTCATCAGGGACCAAAGGTAAGGACTGCTGCAACGCACTGACGCTTTCCCACACTTTCCAGCCTTCAGGGTGGACATATTCCACTTTCCCACTCTGGCTGCCGGAAATCTGCGACAGAATAGCCATACCCTGCGGCTCTACCACGGCTTGATGGAAGAAATCGGCAAGTTTTTGCGGCGTCTGCAGTTTTATCTGAGCCACCACTTTATCACGTGAATCAAAGCGCATATTGCCGCGATCGAAATCTTTGCTCAGTTTGGATGCTTCTTCGCCCAACGTTTGCGGAGCCTGCTCAATTTGCGCGATAACCCCTTGCTGAACCTGAGCGAACTCTTCCGGTTTCAGCGCCCGCAGCTTCGCTTCCGCCGTCGGGAAGAAGGCTTTGTAGCGCTCCCACAGATACGCAGGCTGCTTGCTGTTACTTTGCAGCAGGAAGCCCATGCCCCACTGGCGTCCAACGCTTATCGGGAAGGCAAACACCGCATAGCCCAGTTGCTCTTCGGTACGCAGCTGGTTATAGAACCACGGCTGGACAATCTGCCCCAGCATGGCGCTGTAAGCTGAACTGGTGAACTCATCAAAACCTTTTGGCACAAAGACCGCGGCCAGCGCAGAGTCCGTGCTGTTACCGGCTTTTTCAAAAATCACCGACTGCGCTTTATCAACCAGCACGTCTTTGTTACGGCACCATTCACTGCCTTGCGCACCCAGCGTCTTCTGTACGCTATGGGCCAGATCTTTCGCCTGCTGCTCACTTAAATTACCCACCACCAGAAACTCAGGGCGGGCATGGGTTTTGAGGGCCTCACGGTACGCCAGAATGTCATTAAGGGTAACCGAAGGCAGCAGCGCACGGCGCTCTTCACGCTGGAAGTAAGGCACCTGCGACAGCATCTGCACCGGCATAATCGCCTGATCAAAGGCTTTGCCTTTATCCGCAGAGTCCATCATCTGGGCATACCAGGACTTCGCTTGTTCAAGCTGTTCGGCGGTCGGCGTGTAGCTGAAATAGCCATCAAGCAACGCCAGGAACAGCTGTGGCAGCCGTTGAGTATAGCCACTGGCATTGAGCATCAACCCGTTGTTGGCATTGGTGGAGAAACTGATCCCGCCGACCGCCGCCTGATTACTCAACTGATCAAGGGCAATACCGGCCAGATAGTCATTAAGGGCAAACATCACCTGATTTTTTGCGCTGTCCATTGCCTGCGGATTGCGCAGCACCACGCTGACATCCGCTCTGGGTTCGTTAGCAAAATAGCTGCTTGGGGTATAAACCACGCGCAAATTCGGCTCATCAACAATCAGTTCCGGGTGTTGGTAAGTTTTTTCAGGCTTGATAAGCGTGAAGTCATCCGGAATATAGGGGTTCAGCTGTGGCGTTTGCAGCGCAATGGTGCTCGCCTGCTTTTGCCACTGGGCAAAGGTCGTCGCCGGGATCTTATCCACCTGGTACGGCGCTTCGACAAAATATGCCGTCTTGTTATGCGGCTCGTTCGGGCTGATATACCAGATGCGCGCGTTCTCCGGCGTCATCTCATCGAGACGCGCCTGTACGGCTTTGGCGTCATACCGATCGGCAATGTTGACCGAGTCCAGCGTATGGGCAACGGGGACACGGATCATGGTGTCTGCCAGCCATTCCACATAGCTCATATCACGGGTGATAGAGGGATAACGGAAGTCCAGATCGAGGATATGCGCCAGCTCATCGAAGTAACGTTTATCGACGCCTTTCTCACGCAGCAGATTGAGGTAACTGAAGATGGCCGCAACGACCGTATCACGGTTCGCCAGCCCTTTGTCCGTCAGGGTAACGGAGATGGCCAGCACACCGCTGTTGCCATTCACCACCGGATCCGAGTCGCCACGGATCCCTTCCGCCAGCCCCTGTTTTTGCAGCCAGTCAGAGAGCGTGCCAGGGCTACGGTTACCAACAAGATAGGTGATCAGCTCATCGGTTTTGCTGCGGAACTGCGCGGTGTTGTTATCAATACGGAATTCCACGCGCAACACTTTGCGCGGTACCGCCGGAACATAATGGATGATCACCCCTTTTTGGGCATCCGTCACCACCGGCACGTCAATTACCGGGCGCTCAATATTTTTATTGGGAACCCGGCCCCAGGTCTCAGCGGCAATTTTTGCCAGCTCCGGCAACGGACGATTACTGTAAATCACCGCTTTCATCAGATTGGCTGAGTAGAATTTGTCACGAAACGCCAGCAGCGCCTCATGTACCGGGCTACCAGGCTTATCACTGAGGGTTTCGAGGTTGCCGCCGGAGAATTTCGACCCAGGATGCGCCGGGTTGATGGTCTCTGCGCTGACCTGCGCCATGCGCATACCGTCACGGGTTCGCGCCATGGTCAGTTCAGCATTAACGGCATTACGTTCACGGTCTGCGTATTTCTTCAGCAGCAGCGGTTCAGCTATCGCATCGGCCAGCCTGTCCACCGCCCCTTCGAGGGCATTGTTTTCCACTTCAAGGTAAAAGGCAGTGCGGTACGGAGCGGTACTGGCATTATGGCTGCCGCCATGAAGTTTCAGGAACTCGGCAAGGCTGTCGGGGGAAGGATATTTCTTCGAGCCCATCAGGGTCATGTGCTCAAGATAGTGAGCAAGACCGGGATGGGAGTCGGGATCCTGCAGAGAGCCTACCGGCACGACCATCGCACAGAGGGATTTCACCGCCTGCGGATCGGAGACCAGCAGCACAACCATGCCGTTATCCAGGCGGACGGCCTGATACTGCCGCGTATCTTTATCGCTTTTGCGGATGGTTTCCTGAACAGGTTGCCAACCATTGTCTGCCTGACCGTATGACGCCCAGAGGGCAAAAAACAATACAAACGCTTTTAACCAGGTGCTGCGGGGCATTCACGAACCTCATCATTAACTAGCCCATTGATTTTCATCATTAACAAAATCGCCGGGTGAAACGTGTGTCGGCAAAGGAGCCGATCTCTTGGTATATCAGTCCGTGACCCGATGCGCATGATAAAGCACAGGCTTTATCTGCACAATTTTTATACAGTCAATCCAGCTGATTAAAACGATATATCGGTAGCAGGTAGCGCTGCGAAAGCTCAGTGATTTGCGAAACATGCTCAGGCGTCAGGGTTCGCCACAGGCGTTGATACCAGACATCATCCCCTTCGCCACGCGCCACCATGTTGCCTTCATAAGCCTGTAAAAACTTAGCCTGCGCTTTTTGCAACGTTGCCTCGTCCTTTAACATGGCATCATTTGCCGCGTCATAACAGGTTTTTATCCAGGCACCGCCACTTTCAGGGAGCACCAGCAGCGGTTTCGCCATCCCTTCGCGGTAGCCCTCTATCATTACGGCTAAATGTTGCAATGCGACGTCAGGCTTAAGCGCCGGGAATCGCCACTCTCCGTCTTTACGCACCAGGATACGACTTTCACCGCCCCCACCGCCAGCACAGTAGACAAGATGTTCCAGCCAAAGTTGCAGCCCCTGGGTCACACTCAGCATGGATGGACGCCAGCGCAGCAAACCATCGGGTTGCACATGGGGCAGCCAGCCCGTCAGGTGAACGCCCGCACAGTGCAGGTCAATTTCCATGCTGCTTCCCGGCTGGCGCTGAGCAATGATTTTGTCAGCCAGCTCCTGCATTTCGCTCTGCTGCGTCTCCCAGATGATCTCCCCAAAAGCACCGTAAGGCAGGGCTCCTGCCGCCCGATAACGACGAAACAGTTTGTCGGCATCCTGCTGCTCAACCAGCGCATTGAGCAGCTCCTGATTAAGCTGATAACGACTTAAGCCATCAAGGACAAAGGGCTCCGCATCCGGAATATCGCTCTCTTCGGGGCGGAAACTGACCCTGAGGCGCATCTGGAAAAAGGCGCGAACCGGATGGCTCCAGAAGCGCAGCAACTGGTCAAAATTAAGGGTTTCAAGCGGTACAGGAAGAAGCTGCTGAATAAATTCCGGATGTGTCTCCCCCTGCTGGCTGGCAGCGGGCAGCCATTCGCGGGCATAACTCTGCCATTCACCTTCAGCAAAGTTAGCCGCATCAAAGGGCATACGCGGATGCAGATGACAGAGGTGCGATTTAACCCGCTTTTCACTCTCATCACAGTTAAGCGCCTCATCGCCAGGCAAACGATGGCTCAGCCCAATGTAGTCAAGTAGCTCCTGCACCAGCACGGAGGGGAAGCGCTCGGCATTGTCCTGAATTGAGCGCCCGATATAGCTGATATAGAGCTTTTGCTGGGCGGAGAGCAGCGCTTCCAGGAACAGATAACGGTCATCGTCCCGGCGGCTTCGATCGCCGCGCTGCGCCTGATGACTCATGAGATCAAAACCGAGCGGCGCAAGCGCACGCGGATAGATACCGTCGTTCATGCCAAGCAGACAGACCACTTTGAAGGGAATAGAGCGCATGGGCATCAGGGTACAGATATTGACAGGCCCGGCGAGGAAGCGCTGGCTGATGCGCTCCTGATCCAGGCGCTGAGCCAGTTCGTCACGCAGTACAGATAGCGGGATCTCTTCACCATAGGCCGCCTCAACGCCCTGGGCAATAATGGCCTGCCACTGCTGTTCAATCAGCGCCAGGGCGGCTTCCGTATCCTGATCCGCTAAGAAGAAGTCATTGAGCATCTCCCGGCAAACCGGAAGCCACGCCTCCAGCGGCCGCGCCACGGCAAGCGCTCGTCGCCAGAGATTAAGCTGCATTAAGAGTGAGGCCAGGTGCCCGACCAGTTCGGCAATAAGTCCACTGGATTCGTCATAAGGCAGGATCGACTGCCACTCGCCCTGGCGGCTTTCCATGGCGTAGCCCAGCAGCATACGCGTCAGGCCAAAATGCCAGGTGTGTTGCCCGGTTGGCGGCAGCGCAAGTTCACGCACGTTATCGTCGTCAATGCCCCAGCGAATACCGGATTCATTAACCCACTGACGCAGGTAGCGCAGGCCTTCTTCGTCAATATTAAACCGGGCCGCCAGAACGGGCACATCGAGCAAGGCCAGCACATCTTCGCAGACAAAGCGGCTGTCCGGCAGGGAAAGCAGACTGATAAAGGCTTCTAACGCCGGATGCGCCTGTCTGGCACGACGGTCAGAGATGGCATAGGGCAGATAGCGTTCACCTGTCGCGCTGCCGAATACCGCCTGAATATAGGGGCTGTAACTGTCGATATCCGCCACCATCACCACGATGTCCCGCGGCGTCAGCTGTGGATCCTCTTCCAGCATGGCAATAAGACGATCGTGCAGAACCTCCACTTCACGCTGCGGGCTGTGGCAGACATGCACCGTGACACTGCGATCGTCAGGATCCAGCAGGCGTTTTTTATCGCTACAGGCAAATTCTTCGGCATTGATACCGGCCACGGCGCTGTTCCGGAGTTCCAGCATGTCGTATTGCAGATTCTGTAGCAGCGGCCCGGGCGTTATCTCAACGAAGGCATCAACCTCCTGAACCTCTTCCAGACCGGCTAATAAGTAGACATAGTCACGCCCCAGCTTCCCCCAGGAAGCCAGCAGAGGGTTAGGCAGATTCTGTTCGCCCTCGCTGTTAAACAGGCCTGGCGCTGCCGTTACATCGCGAAACAACGGCAGGCTTTTCTGTTCGCCCAGACGCTGACGCTGGCGGGTTATCAGCCTGGCAAGAAAGGCCGGATCTTTGATATCCCCCCAGTACTCACGACAGGGGTTGGTAAAGAGCACATGCACATCCACATGCTTACCCAGCGCCTGTAGCGCCTGTAAGTAAACGGGAGGGAGTGCAGAAATACCGCAAATAAACACCCGGGACGGCAACCCGGCAGGGCGGGTTTTCGCGTTTTCCAGCTCATTGATAAAACGCTGGTACAGGTTTGCACGGTGCCAGTGCGGCTGACCCAACGAGGCGGTATGTTCCACCAGCGCACGCCAGAGCGGCGCCTGCCAGAGCTGGGCTTCATCGAGGCCGTCAATCAATTCCCCGGCTTCCCAGCGCGTCAGCCATTCCCAGCGGTAAACAAGATACTGGTCATAAAGATCGGCGACACGGGATGAAAGCTGAAACAGTTTGCGTTTGTCAGCGTCATCAGAGAGATAGTGACGCAGCATGGCGAACTCGTCACGCTCCAGCATGCCAGGCAGGAGCGTCATCAACTTCCAGCTCATACTCTGCTTGTTAAAGGCACTCTCTTTGGGAATATCCGGCAGAACGCGCACAAACATATCCCAGATAAAACTCGCCGGCAGCGGGAATTCAATATTCGCCGCAATACCGAACTTTTTCGCCAGCGTCATTTGCAGCCATTGCGCCATGCCGGTGCTCTGCACCAGCACCATTTCAGGCTCAAAGGGATCGTCGAGTCGATTATTCTCAACGATGTATTCCATTAATGCTTCCAGCACATCCAGATGGTTGGAGTGATAAACCCTAAGCATACGTGCTCCTGACTACTGACGGGTTGGGCAATGCAGTCTGCTCATTTGCCCTTTTCTGCCTGACGGCGAATGAATGATAGCGTTGATGCTGACACATCCGGACTCGCTTGTCTGCACTCTGTGTACCTGCCATCCCGGCGGCAGTGAGGGGGTTTGCTGTTGGCTCTGCAACCAGGCGTGACGCCACAGTGCACGCTGCTGGCTCCAGAGGGCGAAATCCGTCGCCACCGCGCGCTGAAATCCACTCAGCGCAGTCACAATCATCACCAGCAATACCATTGCCAACAGCACTTCAGTGAGGCTAAACCCCCGTTGTTTTACGGCAGCAGGCATAACGCATTCTCCTGCTGTGGGCAAAAATCACTCCAGCCATGCGCGGAAAACAACACCTCGTTATTCACTATGTGTCCACCTCGCCACAGACGCTGCTCACCGCTGGCCGCTATCAGTAAAACCTGGTTATCCGCCAGTACCCGCAGACAGACCCGCCAGGATTCAGATGGAGGTTGCTGACACTGCACCAGGGGAGTGGGATACCATTTTTGCATGCGCCCCCACTCCATCGCCGACTGCACCGCCGCATATTGCTGAAGGCTGTGAATTTCGGTGGTCACCCGGCGAATGTGCAAGACACGTTGTTGGTTCAGGCCATTTAACATCAGGCTTCCCAGCAGCAATATCAGCAGCACCAGCGCCAGGGAGGACATGCCGCGTTGGCGGTTCATAAGTTAAAACCTGTTACGCTAAACGCGGCATTCACCGTCCGTTCGCCCTGCCCCCTGATCCCCCCGCTGAGGCTGACGCTAACTACCGGAGGAAACCCAGGGCTTTGTTGCCTGTTCACCGTAAAACTATGGACGATGATGGTGGCCGGTTCGGTCATTTTGTCCCAGCCTTTTCCTTCACATGAGCTGGCTCCTCGCAGGGTCTCCAGGACCCCATTTTGCAGGCGAAACCCGGTGCTGTCGGCATCGCTTACCGGAGTTGTATCCCAGCGGCCATTGCTGTTAGCGTCCCATTGCACAATCACACATTCGCCGTCGCGACCAATCACCAGTGGCTTACCCTCGCAGTTGCCATTGCAATAACCAGCACGCTGGAGATGGCGTGCCACGGTATATAAGCGCTGCCAGAGTTCATCCTCCAGCATCTGCGTGCGTGTGTGTTGCAGGACGCCAAGCTGAAGCGCGGGAAGAAAACGTGCCGCTGCCAGCAATAAAACACTGCCAATGGCCATCGCCAGTAAGGTTTCGATCAGGGAAAATCCCTGTTGCTTAGCTAACATGCGTCATCCGCAGCTTGCCGACACATTCTGATTCTCCCCCAGCTGGATACCACCACTCGCCACTCTCCGGCGGTACTCCGAATGCGGATATGCCCCGCCCAGGCGGTATTGCGCAGGCCATAAAATCCTAATACCGGCGTTAACTCGACCAGGGCTACCTCAGGCCATTGCGGACGCAGCATATAGGGCGAATCGGTAACGCATCCCCCGGCCAGTCGGGTAAACAAACACCAGGCGTCGCCCTCTCCTGATGCCAAAAGAATCTGTTCGCGGGTGTACCAGTTGGCATCATCCCGCAGCATTTCCAGAAACTGGCGTACCTGGACGGCGGTTTGCCATAAACGCTGCTGCGCCTGCCAGTAACGCCAGCCGGAAAGTCCTGCACCACTCAAAATAGCGATCAGCGCAACCGCCACCAGGGTTTCGATTAAGGTGAATCCGCGTGCTTTTTTCATCAGCGCAGTCTGCTGCCGGGTGAGGGACTTTTCGAGGAGGATGTGCCGGTTTTACGCAACAGTACGAGAGTTATTTTGCCCGTTGCAAAGATGTGCAACGATGCTGGAAAGCGGCTCGACATTCGGATCAACAGATAAAAAAAACCGGCGCACTCAGGCACCGGTTATGGCAGATTCACCGTCTCAGATGGCCACGGGCGCTTTGATCGCCGGATGCGGATCGTAGCCTTCAATCTCGAAGTCATCAAAACGATAATCAAACAGCGAATCCGGCTTACGTTTGATAACCAGTTTCGGTAACGCCCGAGGTTCGCGGCTCAGTTGCAGATGGGTCTGGTCGAGGTGGTTGCTGTACAGATGGGTATCGCCACCGGTCCAGACAAAATCGCCCACTTCCAGATCGCACTGCTGGGCCATCATATGCACCAGCAAGGCATAGCTGGCGATATTGAACGGCAGGCCGAGGAAGATATCGCATGAGCGCTGATAGAGCTGGCACGAGAGCTTGCCGTCGGCAACATAGAACTGGAAAAACGCATGGCAGGGGGCCAGCGCCATTTTGTCCAGCTCACCGACGTTCCAGGCCGAAACAATAATACGGCGGGAATCCGGGTCATTCTTAATCTGGTTGATAACCGCGGTTATCTGGTCGATATGGCGGCCATCCGGCGTCGGCCAGGCGCGCCATTGCTTACCGTATACCGGGCCAAGATTGCCCTCGTCATCAGCCCATTCGTCCCAGATGGTGACCTTGTTTTCCTGCAAATAAGCGATGTTGGTATCGCCCTGCAGGAACCACAGCAGCTCATGAATGATTGAGCGTAAGTGACAACGCTTGGTGGTCACCAGCGGGAAGCCATCCTGCAAATTAAAGCGCATCTGATGACCAAAAATAGAGAGCGTGCCTGTCCCTGTACGGTCATTTTTCGGGGTGCCCTCAGCGAGCACCTTTTGCATCAGTTCTAAATACTGTTTCATGGTTCCTCAGGAAACGTGTTGCGGCGCACGACGACGGCACGCCCAGACCATCATCGCAATACCCGCGACAATCATCGGAATTGAGAGAATTTGCCCCATGCTGATGTACTGCACCCAGGTGCCGGTAAACTGCGCATCAGGCTGGCGGAAGAATTCAACAATGATACGAAACGCGCCGTAGCCAATCAGGAACAGGCCGGAGACCGCGCCCATTGGGCGAGGTTTGCGAATGTAGAGATTGAGAATAATAAACAGCACTACCCCTTCCAGCGCCAGTTCATACAGCTGCGACATATGACGCGGCAGTACGCCGTAGGTATCGAAAATCGATTGCCACTGCGGGTTTGCAGGTAGCAGGGCCATATCTTCCGCACGTGACGTCGGGAACAGCATGGTGAACCGGAAGTCAGGGTCAACACGTCCCCAAAGCTCACCATTAATAAAGTTGCCCAGACGACCGGCACCCAAACCAAAGGGGATCAGCGGCGCAATAAAATCAGCAACCTGGAAGAAGTGGCGCTTAGTGCGTTTGGCAAAAATAAGCATCACGGTGATCACACCGAGCAGGCCGCCATGGAAGGACATGCCGCCATCCCAGACGCGGAACAGGTACAGAGGATCGCTGAGGAAGACGGGGAAGTTATAAAACAGAACGTAACCAATACGCCCGCCCAGGAAGACCCCGAGGAAACCTGCATACAGCAGATTCTCTACTTCATTTTTCGTCCAGCCGCTGTCGGGGCGGGAAGCACGGCGGCCCGCCAGCCACATAGCGAAAATAAACCCGACCAGATACATCATGCCGTACCAGTGCAGAGAGACCGGTCCAAGGGAGAAAATCACCGGATCAAAATCCGGGAAACGCAGATAGCCACTATTCATCTGTCACCACAACTTGTTGTTATTCCGCCGAAAGTGGACAGCGGTATAAATGTGCGCCCGTGATAGCGGGCGCTCCTGGGTCGCGAATAATAGCATAACGCGGGCAGGCAGGATGCGGCGAAGTTGTAAAAGATATGTATACCCGTCATCCTTTGCGCTGCAGGGGCGTTGGCTTCTCCAGCGCGCCCCGGTCACATCCCGGCTTACAATCCGCCGCGAATAAGACCGCCCAGACCACGCCGCTCCATAAATGCCGCAATCTGATGACGAACTTCGGTTGCCAGCTGGGCTTCCAGCGCACGCTTCGCAAGTGTTTGCGCTTCCGCGAAATCGATCCGCCGCAGCAAATATTTAATACGCGCGACAGAACGCCCGTTCATCGACAGATGATTAAAGCCCAGACCGATCAGCACCGCCACACACATAGGATCGCCCGCCATCTCGCCGCACAGACACAGCTCAATGCCCAGAGATTCCGTCTCTCTGGCAATCATCGCCAGCGCACGTAATACCGCCGGATTCAGGCTGTCGTACATATTCGCCACATGCGTATTATTGCGATCGACCGCCAGAATGTACTGGGTCAGGTCATTGGTGCCAATGGAGATAAAATCGACCCGATTTACCAGGTGCGAAATCATAAAGACCATCGACGGCACTTCGAGCATCACGCCAATTCGCGGTTTCGGGATCGCATAGCCGATCATCTCTTCCACTTCGCGTCCCGCACGCTCGATTAACCTTCGTGCTTCATCCACCTCATCAATACTGGTGATCATCGGCAACAGAATGCTGAGATTGCCGCTGGCGGCATTGGCACGCAGCATGGCGCGCACCTGGACGAGGAAGATCTCCGGCTGATCGAGGGTGATCCGAATGCCGCGCCAGCCAAGGCAAGGGTTTTCCTCACTGATCGGCATATAAGGCAATTGCTTATCAGCACCGATATCGAGGGTACGCAGGGTCACGGGTTTGTCGTTGAACATCTGCAACATGCCCTGATATTGCGCAACCTGCTCCTCCTCCGAGGGGAAGCCGCTTTGCAACATAAAAGGGATCTCGGTGCGATAAAGCCCGATGCCGTCAATACGACTACCCAGCTTTTCTTCATGCTCCGGGCTGAGGCCCGCGTTGAGCATCACCTTTATGCGCTCGCCGCTTTTAAGCTGCGCCGCAAGATTAACGTCATCTTCCGCCAGCCGGGTTAGCTCATTCTCTTCGGTGATGAGCCGCTGGTATTCCTGCAACAGCACCGGTTCCGGGTCGACCAGTAGCTCGCCCCGATAGCCGTCGACAATTAAGGTTCGACGATGGAGAACCGAGGGCTGAATATCCGCGCCCATGACCGTCGGGATCCCCAGCGCACGCACCATGATAGCGGCATGTGAGTTGGCGGCGCCGTCGCGCACCACCACCCCGGCCAGCCTGTCATGAGGCAGTTCGGCAAGGGTCGTGGCAGAGAGCTCATCAGCAACCAGCACGAAACGCTCAGGCCAGGTATTTGGCCCCTGAATGTTATCGTCAAGATGGAACAACAAGCGCTGACCGAGGGTGCGTAAATCACCGGAGCGTTCTTTCAGATAGCCATCGCTGAGGGCGGCAAACTGCTCGGCAAAGCGCTCAATAACGGTTTTGACCGCCCACTCGGCAACCAGGCCTTTATCAACCTCGGCGAACAGCTCACGACGCAGGCGGGCATCAGACAACAGGTGCGAGTAGAGATCGAAAATAGCGGCCGTCTCTTTTTGCGCCCCAGCGGCAAAACGTTTGCTGTAGCGACGAAACTCACCGGCGGCCTCTTCCAGCGCACTGGTCAGTCTCTCGCGTTCAAGGGTGGTATTAAGGGTGGATGCCTCATAAACCTGCTCCATCAGCGGCAGGGTTTCATCCATCCATCCTTCAGCAATCGCCACCCCGGATGAGGCCGGTAGCGCCCGAATACGCGTCTGACGATACTGACCAAAGAGGGCATTTAACTGGGATTGTGAAAGGATCGCCGCCATTTGCGTGGCAAGCGTCACCAGAAAAGATTCTTCACTCTCATCGAACTGACGCAGTTCGCGCTGCTGAACCACCAGCACGCCAAGAAGCTGGCGGCGCTGAATAATAGGCACGCCAAGAAACGCCCGGAAGCGCTCTTCTTTTACCGCAGGAATGAATTTAAAGCTGGGATGCTTTTGCGCATCAGCCAGGTTGATAGGCTCCGCAAGCCTGCCGACCAGACCGACAATCCCCTGATCAAATGCAAGGGTGACCGTGCGCCCGCGCGGTTTTTTCAAACCACGCGTCGCCATCAGGTAATAACAACGTCTGTCATGGTCAGCAAGATAAACCGAGCACACCTCGGTATCCATGGCATGACAAATATCGGTGACCAGGATTTCCAGCGCTTCGTTTAAACGCGGCGCGCTGGCGACTTTTTCAACGATTTCTCGCAGTCGGGTGAGCATAATGTGCGTGGCTTAACCTCTTTTACGTCGCCAGGCAGGGGCATTTTGCGGCTTAGGTGGTGTTTCCTGAAGCGACATCACTGCACCTGCAAATTCTTTCATCACCCGTCGGTAAACATCGCGTTTAAACGACACTACCTGACGAACAGGATACCAATAGCTCACCCATCGCCAGCCATCAAACTCCGGGGTACTACTGGTTTGCATATTGACGTCGGCATCACTACTGACCAATTGCAGAAGAAACCACTTTTGTTTCTGGCCGATACAAACCGGCTTTGTGTCCCAACGCACCAAACGTTTCGGTAACTTGTAACGCAACCAGTTACGGGTAGAAGCAAGGATTCGAACATCTTTACGATTTAAGCCCACTTCCTCGAACAGTTCCCGATACATCGCCTGCTCCGGAGATTCACCAGGATTGATTCCCCCCTGAGGGAACTGCCATGAGTGCTGTCCGAAGCGTCTGGCCCACATAACCTGGCCCTGTCGATTACAGATTACGATACCCACATTTGGGCGGTAGCCATCGTCATCAATCACCGGACTACCTCAAAATAAACCTGAATCAAACGATTGTTTCACACTCGCGGAAAACGGTAAACCACTCAATTGCAGCGGCACAAACGGATAACAATTGAATAACCCACAGTTATCGCCATAGTTATAAACAGACACCCTTGCGCACATCGGGTTTTATTCACGTTTTCTGTGGATAGAGTTGTGAAGAACCCGAGGTTTACCGGGGTAAAACCCAGAGTAGTCTGAATAAGTGGATAATGTACAAAAAAAATAACTTTATTTCATTCATTAGGTTAGATGGATGATTGCCGTGTTTTCATCGCATAATGTGATGATCATCACTTAACCGATCCTTTAGCTGATGAAAGATCGAACAACGTCGTTTTTATCCACAGATTATGCCAATAAGTTAGACACATTTTGTGCAAAAATTGGATTTTCGTCGCACGTCAAGGCTGTAAATCGAAACAGTAGTGACACTTTTACCCAGTTATCCCATTTTTCTGTGGATAACATGGTGTAAGATCCTGTTTATTGTCAGTGACCAGATTTGGACAACTCTTTTTTTTGTTGCGCAACAGCAACAATGATGACGAAAAACACCTTATGAATCATATGTTTTTTTGTTATACATGGAAAAAGATACGTTGAATACATACAGTGCATAAATGCAGTTCGTTTTTTAACCAGGGTTTCTACATGTCCTCTCTTTCACCATTAACATCACCGCCCGGATCCGAAACACAACTTTTTTCCCAGGCGCTGTCGCTTGCGGGATATACCCTGGGGGAGCTGGCTCTCCTCGCCGGACTGCCGGTTCCCCGCGATCTCAGACGAGATAAAGGCTGGACAGGAATATTACTGGAGCGCTGGCTGGGTGCCAGCGCAGGCAGCAAGCCAGAGCAGGATTTCGCCCATCTGGGCGTCGAGCTGAAAACCATCCCGATCGACAGCGCAGGCCGCCCGCTGGAGACCACCTTCGTTTGCGTTGCGCCACTGACGGGCAATACGGGCGTCACCTGGGAAACCAGCCATGTGCGGCATAAATTACACCGTGTGTTGTGGATCCCGATCGAAGGCTCGCGTGACATCCCCGTTGGCGAACGCCGGGTCGGCTCTCCCCTGCTGTGGAGCCCTGATGAGGAGGAAGAAAATCAGCTGCGTCTGGACTGGGAAGAACTAATGGATTTGATCGTACTCGGCCAGGTTGAGCAGATAACCGCCCGCCATGGCGAGGTGCTGCAGCTGCGACCGAAAGCCGCAAACAGTAAAGCGCTCACCGAGGCCATCGGCGCGCAAGGGGAACCCATTCTGACCTTGCCACGGGGTTTTTATCTGAAAAAGAACTTTACGGGCTCCCTGCTGGCAAGACATTTCCTGAAGAACGGGGATTAGTTTTTTACCTCTGCCTGCTGCGCGCTTATAATCAGCGTTTCTTTTTTGGCAGGACCTTGATAGATGTTATTTGCATGGATTACCGATCCCAACGCCTGGCTCGCCCTTGGCACGCTGACGCTGTTGGAGATTGTGCTTGGGATCGACAATATTATTTTTCTTTCTCTGGTGGTTGCAAAGCTCCCTACCGCTCAGCGTAATTACGCAAGGCGACTGGGGCTAAGTGCGGCAATGATTATGCGGTTGCTGTTACTGGCTTCCATTGCATGGATTACCCGACTCACCACTCCACTGTTTGAGCTTTTCGACCACGCGGTCTCCGCCCGTGATCTGATCCTGTTCCTTGGCGGTATTTTCCTTATCTGGAAAGCCAGCAAAGAGATCCATGAAACGATCGAAGGAGAAGAGGAGAGCCTCAAAACCAACGTCAGTTCATTCCTCGGCGCTATCGTGCAGATCATGCTGCTGGACATTATTTTCAGCCTTGATTCCGTGATAACCGCAGTAGGTCTCTCTGACCATCTGTTTATTATGATGGCGGCGGTGGTTATCTCCGTTGGCGTGATGATGTTCGCAGCACGACCGATTGGCGAGTTTGTCGACCGCCATCCGTCGGTCAAAATGCTGGCGCTGTCGTTCCTGATTCTGGTTGGTTTTACCCTGATCCTGGAAAGCGTGTCGATTCATGTACCTAAGGGCTACATCTACTTCGCCATGTTCTTCTCGATTGTGGTGGAAAGCCTCAATCTGTTGCGCAATAAGAAAACCCCACTGTAATTCAACGCTTCCCCTCGCGGGGAGGCGCTGTTTATTCTGCCGTCTCTCCCACTTTAAGATTTTCCCCCTTTTTGACCATGCAACATCAGGTTATTACTACACTCATGTTAAAACGGGATTCGATGAGGATGAAAGCATGAAGAACTGGGCAGTACTGATCTCAGCGGTCGGATTAGCTTTTGCCGTTTCAGGTTGCAGTAGCGACTACGTAATGGCGACTAAAGATGGCAGGATGATCCTGACGGAAGGTAAGCCGCAGGTTGATGACGAAACCGGGTTGGTCAGCTATCGCGATCAGCAGGGCAATAAAATGCAGATTAACCGTGATGATGTTTCTCAGATCCTTGAACGTTAAAAAATTGCTTTAAAGGTCAGTGACCTGCTGGCCTTTTCTCACCTTACCCCTTTCACTTTTTTCTCCCCTCTGCCATGGTTATAGTCCTTTGTCAGTCATCTGACGTTGTATGTATGTAAAGGAAGTTGGCTATGCACTATCACCGTATCCCCCATAGTTCGCTTGAAATAAGCACCCTGGGGCTGGGCACAATGACGTTTGGTGAACAGAATAGCGAAGCCGACGCCCACGCTCAGCTGGATTATGCCATCAGCCAGGGCATTAACCTGATTGATGTCGCAGAGATGTATCCGGTTCCTCCGCGCCCGGAAACCCAGGGCCTGACCGAAACCTATGTCGGCAACTGGCTGGCAAAACGGAACAACCGCGAGAAAATCGTGCTGGCCTCAAAGGTCAGCGGTCCGTCGCGCAACAGCGACAGCAGCATTCGGCCGAATCACGCCCTGGATCGCAAGAATATCCGGATGGCCCTCGACGACAGCCTCAAGCGTCTGCAAACCGATCACCTTGATCTCTACCAAGTGCACTGGCCGCAGCGCCCTACCAACTGCTTTGGCACCCTGGGTTATAAATGGGCCGACGCAGCACCAGTGGTGACGCTGCTGGAAACCCTGGAGGCGCTGACCGAACTCCAGCGGGCGGGTAAAATTCGCTATATCGGCGTGTCGAACGAAACGGCCTTTGGCGTAATGCGCTACCTGCAACTGGCAGAAAAACACGATCTGCCGCGCATCGTCACCATTCAGAACCCCTACAGCCTGCTTAACCGCAGCTATGAAGTGGGTCTGGCGGAAGTGACGCAGTACGAAGGGGTTGAGCTGCTGGCGTACTCCTGCCTGGCCTTTGGCACCCGGAGCGGCAAGTACCTGAACGGGGCGAAACCGGCTGGCGCGCGTAATACGCTCTTCAGCCGCTTTACGCGCTACAGTGGCGAGCAGGCGCAAAAAGCGATTGCCGCCTATGTGGATATCGCCCGACGCCACAATCTCGATCCCTCACAGATGGCGCTGGCCTTTGTGCGCCGTCAGCCGTTCGTCGCCAGCACGCTGCTGGGCGCAACGACAATGGAGCAGTTAAAAGCCAATGTGGAAAGCCTGCATCTGGAGCTTAGCGAAGAGGTACTGGCAGAGATTGAAGCGGTGCATCAGGTGTATACCTATCCTGCACCTTAATTGAGACTGGTGCCGGGCGGCATCCTGCCCGGCACGCTTTATCTAACGACGACGTTGCCAAATCCACAGCGCGGTAATCGCCAGCGCGAAAATCACGCCAAAGCCGACGCCCACACCCACGACCGGGATCCCCACTTTTACCGCCAGCGAGTAAAGCCCGAGCATCAGCAGCATGGCCGTATTCTCGCCGAGATTCTGCACGGCAATCGCATTACCTGCGCCTACGGTCTGTTTACCCCGCTCCTGCAACAGCGCATTCAGCGGCACGACGAAAAAGCCGCCCAACAGGCCAATCAGCAGCAGGATGGCGTACGCCGGGAGCAATGCATGTTGTAACGAAAAGAAGGCAACAGCAACGCCAATTAAGATGCCGGCAGGCATACAACGCGCAACCGTCTCCAGCGTCACCAGCCGCGCCGCAAGACCGGCCCCGGCAACAATACCGACGGCAACCATTGCGTTCAGGTAGGTCGGCGTGGCGTTATCGGTGATCCCCAGCGCCACCGGCACCCACAGCACCAGCAGGAAGCGCAGCGTCACGCCAGCTCCCCAGAACAGGCTGGTGCCGACGAGCGAAAAGCGGGTTTCACCGTTACGCCAGAGCACCGAGCAGGCGTTAAAGAAGCTGCGGGTCATAGGGGTAAAACGCCAGGACTGACCGGGGCGCGCCACCGCCAGCCGGGGGATCATCAGATTGGCCGCCACCGCACCGGCATACACCACCGCACAGATCCCAAGCGACGCCAGGACATGCCAGTCAGCCAGTATGCCCCCCGCCATAGAGCCCAGAAGAATGGCGGCGATGGTCGATGACTCCATCAGTCCGTTGGCTTTGACCAGCTTATCGCCGGTAACCAGCTCCCCGAGGATGCCATACTTGGCGGGCGAATAGGCCGCCGCCCCAATACCCACCAGCGTATAACCAATAAAGGGGTTGATCCCAAAACAGATGCTGGCAGCCCCCAGCAGTTTCAGCCCGTTCGCCACCATCATCACGCGGCCTTTCGGGAAGCTGTCAGCAACTTGTCCGACAAAGGGGGCGAAGACGATGTAAGCGCCCACAAACACCATTTGCAGAATGGGCTGACTCCAGTCCGGGTAAAACTCGGCTTTCAGTAAGGCAAGGGTGGCAAACAGCAGCGCGTTATCGCCAAAGGCCGAGAGAAACTGGGCGGCAATCACCGCCTTCATGCCTTTCGACCACAGCGAGGTGTTAGTGTGTACTGACTCACTCATTTTGGGTGTCTGCCTCTTCTGTCATGCTTTTTAAGGTCACAAAGTCAGGCTTCCCGCTGCCCAGCAACGGCAGTTGTTTGAGGAAGCGGATATCACGCGGCACCGCCAGTTCAGGTACCCCCTGAGCACGCGCCTGTTGGGACAGTTTCTCCCGCGTCAGGCCGTCATCGGTGGTGAACAACACCAGCGCTTCCCCTTTGCTGGCATCGGATTTAATCGCCGTGGCATGCATCTTCTCTGGCGAAGCGGCCAGCGCCAGTTGCTCGACCATCTCAAGGGAAATCATCTCACCGGCGATTTTGGCAAAGCGTTTAGCCCGGCCCTGGATCTGCACAAAGCCCTGCTCATCGAAGCGCACAATATCCCCGGTGTCATACCAGCCGGCTTCCTGAATGCCGTCAGCATTTTCCGCAGTGGGAGCCTCGAGGACGCCAGGATTTTCCACCCGCAGATAGCCGTTCATGATATTTGGGCCTTTGAGCTGCAAACGCCCGCCGTCTTCAATGCCGGGAACCGCCATTAAACGAGCGTCCATTCCAGGCAGAATACGCCCGACGGTACCAGGTTTCGCCGCCATAGGAACGTTAATAGAGACCACCGGAGCACACTCGGTGACCCCATAGCCTTCGAGAATGCGCAAGCCAAACTTATCCTGCCAGAGCTGGCGGGTATTCTCCTGGAGCTTCTCCGCACCCGCGACCACATAGCGCAGACGGAAGAAATCATAAGGATTGGCGAAACGGGCGTAATTGCCGAGGAAGGTTGAAGTGCCAAACAGCACGGTACAGTTACGGTCATACACCAGCTCAGGCACAATGCGATAGTGCAGCGGGCTGGGATAGAGAAACACTTCGGCCCCGGTCAGCAGAGGGGTAAACAACCCAACGGTGAGGCCAAAGGAGTGGAACAGCGGCAGGGCCGACATAAAACGGTCATTCGCCGTGAAATCGGCGATGGTGCGGATCTGCTCGACGTTCGCCAGAATGCTTTTGTGGCTATGCACCACCCCTTTGGGATTGCCTTCCGAGCCGGATGTGAACAGGATCAACGCCGGGTCTTCCGGTTTTTGCGGCAGCTGCGCCAGTTTAGGCATCAGCAGGCGGCTGAAAATCCACAGCTTATCTTCCAGCGTCACGCTGCCTTTCAGATCTTCCAGATACACCCAACGCACCTGGGTCAGTTGCTCCGGCAGATGCCAGAGTTTGCCCTTATCCATAAAGGTGCGCGAGGTAAAGACGGTTTTGAGTTCAGCGGCGGTAATGGCGCTGGTCAGCCCTTTGACACCCGCAGTGTAGTTCATCATCGCCGGGATACGCCCACGGGCAATGGCGCCAAAAATAACCGCCGCGCTGATACCTGCGTTAGGCAGCATCAGGCCAATTTTGTCGCCTGCTGCGGTGTATTTATCCAGAATACGGGCCACAAATAAGGTTTTAGTCAGCAGCTTGCGATAAGAATCCGGCGTAAAGTTGATATCCTCAACGCATTTTTTACTCGCCCCATAGCGGTACTGAGCCGCCAGAAACGCATCAAACAGGGTTTCACGCGGACGCACCGCCATCCGTGCTTCCATCATAATCTGATGCAGCATCTCCCCGGCGATTTTACGTCGGTCGCGAGCGCGGGGCGCATCCGGCATCGGCAATTGGGTCGGCGGTAAGATATGCAGATGAATACGCGGGAACAGACGGCGTTTTACCAACCCTTGCAGGCGGCTAAAGAACGTTAATTCAGCGCCTTCAATACGCACCGGGATAACCGTGGCCCCGGACTTCGCCGCCACAAAGCCAGCCCCGTCATAAATTTTCATCAGCGAGCCGGAAACTGAAATTCGCCCTTCCGGGAAAATCACCACCGGACGCCCTTCGCCAACCAAACGCACCAGGTGCTTGATGGACATCGGTTTGCTGGGATCGAGCGGAACAAAATCGATAATCGGCTTCAGCCAGCGCATATACCACTGGGTGCTGATTGAGCTGTAGACCGCGAACACCGGGCGGACGGGCAGGAACAGCGCCAGCAGGATGCCATCAATAAAAGAGACGTGATTGGGGGTGATAAGTACGCGCTCGCCATTCAGCGCCTGCAGGTTGCCCGTTAACTGTACCCGGAACAGAACGCGGAACAGTCCCCGGAAAAAGCCAAATAACATGTCAACTCCTTTTGCCTGGTCGATTCGACAAAGTATGTACAAGAGTCTGGCAGATTACACGAGAACCGGAGCGGGAGAAATTCAGGCGAAAAAAAACCTGCGCATCTGCGCAGGTTGGTGCAAGAGATGAGTACGAAATGCGTACTGAAAAATTCACCAATCAATACCTCTGGGATCTTGATTGTGGTGGCTGGCATCGCCGCTCGCCAGCGGCAAAAAGCAAGGGAATGCCCCTAAGTGCAACGAGGTGTTTCGAATGGCTTTTACTGTTACACATCAACGGCGGGCAAAGATATCAGGCAAAAAAAAACCTGCACATCTGCGCAGGTTGGTGTAATTCAAGTGCTCAACCATCAGGTTGACTTCACCTATCAATACCTCTGGGATATTCACTGTATCAATGGCTATCCCTGCGGCTCCAGTGGACAATAGCAACAGCCTTTCGCAAAGTGTAACCAAAGGTATTAATTGTGTTTTTCAGGATATATTTGCCGTGTAACGGTTACAGTCGATTTCACCGGGCGAGGTCACGTTTGCGGATACTCAGCATGCAACATCCTTGATTAGCCAGCGCATTCCCGTACCATAAGTTAGAGTGTAATCGTTTCCCCCTATTGAAGGTGCGCAATGGCGACCATTAAAGATGTAGCCCGGCTTGCAGGTGTTTCCGTTGCCACGGTATCCCGCGTAATTAATGACTCCCCCAAGGCCAGTGAAAACTCGCGCCTGGCGGTGCAAGCCGCAATGGAGACGTTGAATTATCATCCGAATGCCAATGCACGCGCGCTGGCGCAGCAGTCGACGGAAACCGTTGGCCTGGTGGTGGGCGATGTGTCGGATCCCTTTTTCGGCGCCATGGTCAAAGCCGTAGAACAGGTCGCCTCCGCAACCGGAAATTTTCTGCTGATTGGCAACGGTTACCATAGCGAAGAGAAAGAGCGAAAAGCGATTGAACAGCTGATCCGCCATCGCTGCGGCGCGTTAGTGGTTCACGCCAAGATGATCCCCGATGACGATCTTATTGCCCTGATGAAACAGATCCCCGGCATGGTGTTGATCAACCGGATTGTCGCCGGATATGAGCAACGCTGTGTGGCGCTCGACGACCGTTACGGCGCATGGCTGGCGACACGTCACCTGATCCAACAGGGCCATACGCGTATTGGTTATCTTTGCTCTAACCACGAAATTTCGGATGCCGACGACAGACTGCAGGGCTATTACGATGCCCTTAAAGAGAACGATCTGCCGTGCAATGACCGACTGGTGACCTTTGCAGAGCCGGATGAAAGCGGCGGCGAGCAGGCCATGACGGAGCTGTTGGGACGGGGCAAAAATTTTACGGCCATCGCCTGCTATAACGACTCAATGGCCGCTGGCGCTATGGGGGTGCTGAACGATAACGGCATCGACGTGCCGCAGGAGATCTCACTGATTGGTTTTGACGATATTCTGATCTCTCGCTATGTGCGCCCTCGCCTGACCACCGTACGCTACCCGATTGTCACCATGGCAACCCAGGCCGCCGAGCTGGCGCTGGCGCTGGCAGAAAACCGCCCCACGCCTGAGATAACCCATTTGTTCAATCCGACGCTGGTGCGACGCCATTCGGTTATTACGCCGCAGGAGAGCTAGAGCGTAAAACGGTAGAGGTGGACGGTCGTATTGGGGTAATCAAGGCCGTCGCCGATATACTGCCAGCCAAAACGCTCGTAGAAATCGCGGCAGGCGGAATAGAGATGCAGCTCAGAAAAGCCCATCTCGCGGGCGCAATCGATCACCCGTTGTTGTAACAATCCCGCCAGCCCTTTGCCGCGCGCGCTTTCGTCTACGTAGAGTGCCGCCAGCCACGGAAAGAGATCCTGGCGGCTGATCAAATCACAACGCCACAAACCGACCGTTCCCAGCAGACGTTCTCCTTCGAGCAGCACGAAAGTCAGTGGCAACTGCCCCGGCGTCTGGCTGTGGGCAATAATACTGGCAAAAAAATCACGCGGCAGCGACTCCCCAAATTCCTGCCACAGCCAGTCGGTGACCTGGCCGGCAAACTGCGGGGCGTCATGTAATGCAACGATGTTCACATCAGTTTCCCCTGAAAAATCGGCACGGACTCAAACAGATAGCCGTCAAAATCCGGGGCATCCTCGTCTGACAGCTCCAGCAAACTCTTTTTGACGTTCTCAAGATGCTGCCACATCGCCTGCCAGGCTCCCATCACATCCCGTCGACGCAACGCCGCCAGCAGGGTTTGCCTGTCACCGAGCCATTTTAAACGGTACGGACGGCTGGCAATATGCACATTAAACTGCTGCCAGAGCGGGCTGCTGTCCATGTGATGCCAGATACTTTCTACCGTTGCCAGCAGCATCTGATTCTGTGACGCCCCGGCCAGCACCAGATGGAACATTTTGCTGTTGTCCTGGGAGGTATCATTCATGGCAATGGCGCGCTGTTCCTGCTCCAGAATACGACGCAGGTTATCGATATCCGCGCGGGTCGCCATTTTGGCGGCAAACGCGGCAATATTGCTCTCCAGCAACTGGCGGGCTTGCAGGATCTCAAAAGGCCCGACATCGCTACTTAAAAAGCGCTCTTCTTCGGTGTCGTGCTCCTCGGGAATACGCATCACATACACGCCGGAACCCTGACGAATATCCACCGTGCCCTGTAATTCAAGCATCAGTAAGGCTTCACGGACGATGGTACGGCTGACGCCATATTTTTCGGCAATATTACGTTCAGGCGGCAGGCGAGAGCCCACGGGATAGTGGCCCTGGATGATTTGCACACGTAAATCTTCGCCAATTTCCTGATACTGTTTTTTTTCCGGCGGGACTACGGCTTTTTCCACAAGATCACCTAAATAGGGGTTAAAACTCAGGCCGGAATATCCCGGCCTGAAGGTGCGCTATCTTACCAAATTTAGCGCCTGATCGAGAACTTTAGCGCCATTCAGTGTGCCATACGCCACTGAATCGATAACATCGACCGGGATGTTATACGGCTCGGTGAGCTTTCTGTTTTCCGCCAGCTTAAAGCGCACCTGCGGCCCCAACAGCACGGCGATAATTTCCGCGCTGTGGCTCTCCAGCTCATCACGCAGGCTCTGTTCGGCGATAGCGTAAATTTTCAGTTCCAGACCGCGCTCTGCTGCCGCTTTCTCCATTTTGGTGACCACCAGCGAAGTGGACATACCGGCCGAGCAACATAAAACAATACGTTTCATCACAGCTCCTTATTTCCATTCATCATCAAGGGTCAGCGTGAGCTGGCGCTCTTTACTTAAACGTCGATACCAGTGCAGAGACTTTTTCGCCCGCCGGTCACGGTTGTGCTGCAGGTCGATCTCCACCAGCCCGTAACGGTTTTTGAAAGCGTTCATTGGCGACACATTGTCGGTAAACGCCCATAGCATATAGCCCTGGCAGTTTGCGCCGTCTTCGAGGGCACGCAGGGTTTGATAAAGATGTTCGGCAATAAAAGCGATGCGGTAGTCATCCTCAATGACCCCATCGCTGTTACGGAACTGCGCTTCGTTTTCCACGCCCATGCCGCTTTCCGCCACAAACCACGGAATATTGCCGTAGTCGTTTTTAATACGCATCGCCATGTCGTAGATGATGAACGGGCCAATCTCCCAGCCACGGGATTTGTTCATCCGCCGCCCGGGGAGTTCAAATGGCTCGTAATAGTAAGCGGGATGGAAAGGCGTCCCGGGGTGCCAGGCGCGGGAAGGGGCTTTTACGCGATGCGGATAATAGAGGTTGATCCCCAGCTCATCGACGGTATTCTCGCGAATAATCGCCAGCTCCTCATCGCTGTAATCCCAGTTCACCTGATGCTTTTCCATGACCTCGAACAGCTGTGCCGGGTACTCGCCTTTGACCATTGGATCGAGAAACACGCGGTTGTAGAACAGGTCATACATTTCGGCGGCATGCCGGTCATGGGGCGCAGATGAGCGGGGGTAAGTCACTTCCGGATTGAGAATGCACCCCACCGTCCCCTCATAACCCTTTTCCCTGAACAGCTTCACAACCTTCGCGGTGGCGAGATTCTTATGGTGATTCCACTGCATCCAGGTGCTGATGTTCTGCTCATAAGGCCAGCGCAGGGCATCAAGATAAACGCGGGTCTGCACCACAATGGGTTCGTTGAAGGTAAACCAGCGCGTCACTTTATGGTGAAAACGTTCGAAAACTTTGTCGACATACAGCAGATACAGCTCAACGACTTTTTTCGACGCCCAGCCGCCGTAAGTTTGCAGCAGATAACCCGGCAGCTCGTAATGCTCCAGACAGATCATCGGCACAATGCCCTGCCGTTCCATCTCATCGAATAACCGATCGTAATAAGCGGCGTATTCTTCGTCCACCACGCCCTTTTCGTAGTCGGTCAGAAAACGCGACCAGTTAATGGACGTGCGGTAGTGGGTCAGCCCGGCATCTTTCATCAACTGCACATCTTCACGAAAACGGGTATAGAAATTGGTGGCTACCGCCGGACCATAGCCTTCATGCCAGACGTGTCTGTCGAATTTGTACCAGAGATCCGGCCACGAATCCTGGCCCTCTTTTTTCCCGCTCCAGCCTTCTGTCTGCCAGGCGGACGCCGCCGCGCCCAGAATAAATGACGGCGGTATGGCTACAGTTTTTACGCTCACATCAGGCTCCTTCAGACGTTTTTCGCCGCTTCAGCCGATTCCGCCTGCAACTGCGCCTGCTCGGCACGACGGGAGGCTATTTTGACAAACGGCAGATAGATAATGATGGCGGTGAGAATGCAGATAAGCTGGGTAATTACCGCTCCCATCGATCCGGCGGTCGAGAGCCAGGCGTTAATCAACGGCGGGGTTGTCCAGGGCACCATCACCACGGCTTTACCGGCAAAACCGGTGACAGTGGCAAAGTAGCCAATTGAGCCGGTGACCAGCGGGGTAATAATGAAGGGGATGGCGAGGATCGGGTTAAGCATAATCGGCATACCAAAAATCACCGGCTCATTGATGTTGAAAATACCAGGGCCAATAGAGAGCTTGGCAATCTCTTTCATCTCTTTGCGTTTGGTGGCGATCATCACCGCAATCAGCAGACCAATCGTTAGCCCGGAACCACCGATGCTCATATAGACATCCCAGAACGGCATGGTGATGATATTCGGTACCTCTTTGCCCTGCTCAAATGCTGACATATTGACCGTGATCGCCCCCAGCAGCAGCGGTTCACGAATAGGTTTGATCATCTGGTTGCCGTGAATACCGATAACCCAGAACAGTTGCGCAACAAACATCAGCAACAGAATGCCAGGCAGGCTTTGCACCACGCGCTCAAGCGGCTGCTGCACCACCTGATACACCGCATCATAGAGGTACATGCCGGTAATCTGATGGAACACAAAGCCAAAGGTGGCAATCACCGTGGTGGTAATAATGGCCGGGATCAGCGCCGAGAAGGAGGCCGACACATTGGGTGGAACCGTATCCGGCATCTTGATCTTCAGTCCTTCGCGATTCTCCAGCCAGCAGTAGATCTCCACTGACAGGATCGCGATAAACATACCGAGGAACAGGCTGCGGGTGTCCGAGAACTGACGCAACAGCACGTCTTTCACCACATGCATCTGCCCGTCCACCAGCATTTCAACGGTGGTCGGCGTGACGCAAATAAAGCAGATAACCGCCAGCAGGCCGGGAAACAGCGTCTTAATGCCGTTAATTCGCCCCAGCTCAATGCCGATTAAAAACACCGCGCCAATGTTCAGGAAGTTAAGGGTGGCATAGTTGATGGCGCTGGTGATGGGCTTAAGTGCCGCCAGAAACGACAGGGACTCGAAACTGGCGAGACCGTTTTTCGGATCCAGCACCATATTGGAGATCAGCACGGAGAACGCGCCGACGATAATCACCGGCATCAGGGTAATGAAGGAGGCTTTGATCGCCATGATGTAGCGATAGCTGTTGAATTTAGTCGCAAAACTACCTAAAGAATCGATTAATTTATCCTGTAGAGCCATGCGTAGGTACCTCGGTAAAGGGGCTTTTTATGATTCCAGGTATACAGCTCACTACCTATTGGTATGCCAAAAATAGCTACTGGTGAAAAAAGTTCTGTGATTTACCTCGCAACCCGGCTCCTGGTATTCCACATAGGTATTTTTATATTAATTGGCATACCACCTTAATGATGTCAGGGTTTTCTGCGCAACGCCGCTGGAAAGCACTGCGTTAAGGAGACTGGCCCCCTAATCCCGGTAATGACTGTGGTAAACTTCACCCTTCACGTGGATAAGGATCGCGTCATGGCGACGATGTTGGATGTCTCACTGCGAGCGGGCGTTTCAAAAGCGACGGTTTCCCGCGTACTGAATGGCACCGGGCAGGTAAAAGAAAGCACCCGGGCGCAGGTTTACCGGGCGATGGAAGAGCTGGGATATCGCCCCAATTTTCTGGCCCAGTCGCTGGCTAATCGCACCAGCAATAGCATTGGTCTGGTGGTCTCTTGTTTTGACGGTTTCTATTTTGGCCGATTGCTACAGCAGGCATCTCGTCAGGCGGAAGCCCATGGTAAACAGCTGATTGTGACCGACGGGCATGACATACCGGCCCGCGAAGAGGAAGCGGTGCAAATGCTGGCGGATCGCCGTTGCGACGCCATCATTCTCTATACCCGCTTTATGAGCGAAAAAGCGATCGCCCGGCTTATCGACGCGATCCCAATGCCGCTGATTGTTATCAACCGCGAGCTTTTCCAGGCACACGATAAATGCGTCTTCTTCGAGCAGCAGGATGCCGCCTTACAGGCAGTGGATTATCTGATAAGCCAGGGGCATCACGATATTGCCTGTATTACCGCGCCGATCCACACCCCAACCGGCAAAGCGCGCCTGATGGGGTATCGTAAGGCGCTGGAAAAGCACGGCATCCGCTGGGATCCGGCAAAGGTCAAATACGGTGACTCAAGCATGACCCAGGGCTATGCCTTGTGTCGGGAGATTCTGCTTGAAGGGGTGAAGGTCAGCGCGGTGTTCGCCTGTAATGACGACATGGCGCTCGGCGCATCAAAAGCGCTGTATCAGGCAGGTCTGCGCATTCCGCAGGATATTTCGCTGTTTGGTTTTGACGATGCGCCCTGTGCTCGCTGGCTGGAGCCTGGGTTATCGACGGTCTGTCTGCCCATCGACAGCATGATAACCACCGCTATCGACCAGGCGATTAAGCTTGCTAGTCACCAGGAGATTGAAGCGATTCCACCTTTCACCGGCACGCTGGTGTTGCGCGAATCGGTAACGACAGGCCCGTTTTTTCGGGGTTAATCAGTGCGGCCTGATGCCCTCACCCCGCCCCTCTCCCACGGGGCTGAGGAATCCCCAGAAAAAGTGAAAGGCACGATGAAGTGTGATCTACTGGTTGCGCTAACAAA
>NZ_CBFFRJ010000032.1:0-42592 GCF_965644225.1 Phytobacter sp. V91
ATACAGCTCAGCTAAGGTAAGGCTAATACAGATAAGGACTCCACTGAACCCCACCGATTAAATCGCACCTTCCTTAGCTGACTTGCCATTAACGAACCAGGCAAGGAACGCAACGAAGATGATAAACAGACCGACAAACAGCCAGTTATTCTGGAAGGCATGACCCAGCACCAGGCCAGAGCTGATAACGTCAGAGTCACTGAAGGTCACACCGGTAAAGCCGTAGCTTTCCAGCATCGGCACCAGAATGGCCGGCAGGAAGGTAATAAAGAGACCGTGAACCACGCCGCCAATGACCGCGCCGCGACGCCCACCCAGCGCGTTGCCGAACACACCCGCGGTACCGCCCGCAAAGAAGTTGGTCAGCAAGCCAGGCAGAATCATCGCCAGACCAAACATCGGGAACACCAGCATGCCGATGATGGAGCCGACGATGACCGCATTAGGGGCATAGGGGAACAGCACCGGACAGTCGAGCGCCGGTTTGGCATCCGGCACGATGCGCATGGCAATACCACGAAACGCGGGGACCAGCTCGTTAAGCAGCAGACGCACCCCGCTGTAAAGCACAAATACCCCGGCAACAAACTGAATGGACTGCATAAAGGCGTACATCAGGTAGTTCACGCCATTAGCGAATTGGGCGATGTATTCCGGGCCTGCCGCCACGGCCGGGATCAGATACATCGGCACCATCACCACCGCCATCGCCAGATAGGTGTCCTGCAGAAACTTGAAGTTGTCAGGCAGCTGTAAATCTTCGGTCGAGCGGGAACCTTTGCCGACGACTTTCGCCACGGCCGCCTGCACCAGATAGCCAATGGTGCAGAAATGCCCCAGCGCCACATCATCCGAACCGGTAATACGTCTGACCACCGGTTGCGCCAGCGCGGGCATCAATACCGCCATTGCGCCGCCAAAAATACCCCCGGTAAGGATCAGCGGCAGCCCGGTCAGACCGGCTTTGTACCCAATGACCGCGCCGATAGTCGCCATCCACAACAGCGCCTGGCCGGTGAGGAAGATATATTTCAGCGGTGTCAGACGGGCAATGATGATGTTGACGGCGAAAATCACCATTAACGTCAGCGCGACTTCCGACCCCAGCTCGCGGTTTGCCAGCCCGGCAATGGCGGCAACGTCGGTGATATACCCTTTCATGCCGAAACCGTGGGTAAAAATATCATTCAGGAAGGTCAGGGTGGCGACAATAATATTGATGCCCGCCATCATGATTAAAAAACCAAGCAGTGTTTTAAACGTCCCTTCGGCAATTTTACCCGGTGACTTCTTCTGTAAGATCAAGCCGAGCATGGCAATAAATGCGATTAATATTGACGCCTGCCCGAGTAAATCTTTAACGATAAACTCAACAAAGCTATTCATGATCGACCACCTTCATATCATGCAGTTTTAAAAAGGCGACAATCTTTTGCTCAATTTCTTCTTTATCGGTTAATTTATTGAGCACCACTACGCGCCTGATCTCTTCTTCGCTGGCATCTGCCGTTAAAATATCGGCAAAGACTTTTTGGGTTAAAATCATGTCGGATTTAAACGCACCGGCTTCTGAAACCGTGGTATGTTCAACTTTTGCCGGAATTTCTAATTTTTTCAGCACCGCCTTTGCGCTCATTTCGATCGCAAAGCTGGAGCCGAGGCCGCAGCCACATACGCAGAGAACTTTAAGCATGTAAATCTCCTCAAATAATATTGAGTTGTTTGGCAAGTTTGTAAGAGTGTCCTTCAGTATCTACCAGACGTTTTTTCATACTAATAAGATCAATCGGAATCGGTTTATTACTTGAATTTATAATAATGGCTTTATTTTTCATGCCAGACTGAATACAGCGAACCACTTCACTGGCCATAATGGTGCCTTGATAAATTTCCTCGCAGGTGGGGTCGCCGTTACGCAAACCGTAGCCAATAATCGTCTTGCGGATCCGCACGCCAATCCGGGGTTCAAGCTGCGCGATCATGGTGTCGATAGCACCCTGAAATCCCGGTGAATACTCGCGTGTATAACCTTCAGAGCAGAGAATAACGACGCTGTTCTGCCGTGCCAGTCGCGCTTTAATACGCTGAGCCAGCTCATCTATCGGAATCTGACACTCCGGGATCAGAGCAATATCTGCGTTGCTTTTAATCGCCGATTGCAGCGTCAGTTCACCACAATAGCCACCCAGTACTTCCACCATAAAAACACGACCGGGCAGCGCTCTCCCCGTATTTCTTAAGCGTGAAACTTCTTTAAGAATTTGTTCACAAGCGGTAGAAAATCCAATCGAATAATCGCTGCCATAAACGTCGTTATCGATGGTCATGCCAACCCCAAAACAATTTACATCAAATTCACTGAGCGTATTAAGAAATTGCAGAGAACCATCGCCACCGGCCATAATTAATACATCAATACGCAATGACTTTAATTTTTTGGCAATGACTTCATATTCACTGCGCACTAATTTTCGGCTTGTTCTTCCTGATGTGATAATGGGAATAGAGGCAATCGAGAAATCGACCAAATCGCACCAGGCAATTTCATTGTGCTTTTTATCAAGCAGCCCTGGAATCCCTCCGTTAAAAAGGGTTATTTCAGCCTGAGTCAGTCGTGCTATCTGGAAAATAAAATTATTTATGCCAGAAACATCACCACCGCTAATAACGACTCCGATTTTCATCGCGTATTCCTCAATTGCTGCCAGTGACGCTATTTTTTCCTGACTTCAAGCCCTGTATTTGCAATGAAAGTCACATTTTTTGGATAAATTTAATACAGCAAAACATTGACACCCTTATTTAATAGCCAATATTTGCGACATTTATCACATAAACAGACAGAGAGGTAACTCACATTATTTTTATTAATTCCTTTTCTATCATTGAGTTATGAATATGTAAAAATTTACCCGCACCGGGGTATGAAAAACGCAGAACGGAAGAATAAATGGAGTGAGGTTTTGTGACTTTACGCGCATTTTTTGCCGGCAAAGAGGCATAGAGAGACGAACAGAAGGGAAAGCGGAGAGGGAAAAACGAACCTGTCCCCGCTCCGAAGAGCAAGGGACAGCGGCAATGCGGAGAAACTTATTTGCTGAGTTCAGCAGTCATATGAACCTGGTTGCCAGAGAAGGCTTCAGTAATTTGATAAGATGACGCGCCAGCCTGTTGTGCCTGAGCGGCGATTTTAGCTTCTGCGCCGGACAGAGTGGAGTCAGTTGCGGTCACGGTCTGAGCAGCGAATGAACCGAAAGAAGTAGCCAGAGCGATAACTGCGACAAAAGTTTTGATGCTTTTCATGATGTGTACCCTTCAGTAAGTTTGTTTATGTGAGGCACCGTGCCTCGATGAAATGAATAATAGACCTGTTGACTCGCAACAGAAAGTGGAATGATTTGCAGTTATACTTCAGTTTTATTGAATGAGTATTGAGACACAAAAATGACACCAGACTGGCTGCAGCCTCTGCTCGATACACGCCGTTTTCGCGCGGTCCCTGCCTCAACATTTCTGCAACGGCAGGGCGACAAACAGACCGTGTTTTTCTGGCTCAAAGAGGGGATTGCCCGGGCGGTGTACCACTCCAGTCAGGGAGACGAGCGTATCAAGAAGTTCTATTTTCCCGGCGAGTGCTGCTTTCTCTACCTGAACTGGCTGATGGACAACGCTGCTGATTACAGCCTGCAGATGCTCACCAGCGGCGTGGTTACAGAAGTGCCGCTGAGCGAGCTGGATAAAGAAAAAAACGCCCCGGCCAGGCTCGCGCTGCTGACTCAGCAGGTGATGTATAAAGAAAAGAAAGAGCAGATGTTTTTACTGAATAACCCGCAGCAGCGCTGGCAGTATGTGCAGGAGAATTTTCCGGACTGGGAAGCTCTGCTCACCCAGAAAGATCTCGCCAGCTACATCGGCTTCTCTGCGGTCAGTCTGTCACGCATCCGGGGACGGCTTAACAAAGGTTAACGACGCCCGCTTTTTTCCCCCCTATCCTCCACGCCACTTTTGATGACCGGGTGGTGCCATGAACCTCTTTCTTCTGTCGCAGCTGCTTGCCTGCGGCGCATTTATGCTCGATGTGCTGGCGTTTCAGTTTTCACGTCGGGTTGTATCGTTGACCTTTCTCGCCTGCTCCACCAGCCTGCTGGCATTCCACTTCTGGCTGCTGGATGAAACCAGCGCCAGCGGGATGATGATCCTCGCAGCCTGCCGCTATCTGACGGCGACTATCACCACCCGGAGCACGTTAAAGTGGAGTTTTCTCGGCGCATCGGTTTTGTGCAGCCTGATGACCTGGCAGCATCCTGCCGATGCACTGCCACTGGCGGGTAGCCTGATGATGACCCTCGCCGCATTTCAGCCGGACGCCGGGCGCCTCAGAATACTCACGCTTGGCGGCAGCCTTTTCTGGCTTTCCAACAATCTTCTGGCGGGTTCGCCGGTTGCGGTGGTCATGGAAGCCACATTTATGATGAGTACGCTGATTTCGTACCGGAGACTGAAGCAGGCTAAAGGGATGGGGTGACCAGAAACGAAAAAAGCGCCCGCAGGCGCTCTTTCGACAGTAATACTTTGGCTTATTTGGTCAGCTGTGCGGTCATATGAACCTGGTTGCCAGAGAAAGCTTCAGTAATCTGATAAGACGCCGCGCCAGCCTGTTGTGCCTGAGCAGCAATTTTAGCTTCTGCGCCGGACAGAGTAGAGTCAGTTGCGGTCACGGTCTGGGCAGCGAATGAACCGAAAGAAGTAGCCAGAGCGATAACTGCGACAAAAGTTTTGATTCTTTTCATGATGTGTACCCTTCAGTAAGTTTGTTTATGTGAGGCACCGTGCCTCGATGAAGTAGATAGTAGACCTGAACATCATCAACAAAAAGCGGAAGGATTTGCTTATATACATCAAAATTACTGATTAAAAATTCAACATGGATGAGGATTGTACTCATACCCTCTACGTTATATACATATGTAAATGTTTATCAGTTTTTTTTACAAAATGAGATTAAGTTGATGTTTTAGATATTTATCTGACGCTTTAGAGGGAATTGTAAATAAATGGATCTTAATCAGTTAAAGACTTTTGTCACGGTAGCGGAAACATCGAGTTTAACCAGGGCGGCCAGTCTGCTTTTTCTTAGCCAACCAGCGGTTAGTGCGCATATAAAATCACTCGAGAGTGAGTTTAACGTTCGTTTGTTTACCCGAACGCCGAGAGGAATGGAGCTCACGCCTGTCGGTGCTGTTATGCGCGATGAAGCACGTATGGCACTCACCGCAGCCAGTAATTTTATCCAAAAAGCACGTTCATTAAATGATACAGGTACCTGTACACTGGGCACTATTTCCATTCCGGTGATCCTGAACTTGCCAGGCGTATTGTCTGAACTTCGCCTGCGACAGCAGAATGTGAACCTGACAATTCGGCAGAATATATCCGGACATATCATCGATTCTGTCATCAACGGTGAAATGGATGCGGGGTTTGTTATTGGCAATATCAATGACAAAAACCTGGGAGTGCTGGCCATTTCACCGATTACATTGTGTGTCGTGGGTCCATGGGCATGGCGTGAGAAGCTGCAGGCTGCTGAATGGGATGATATTCAAAAATTCGCCTGGATATCCACGCCTGATAAATGCTCTTTCACGGGCATCACGCGGGCATTTTTTGAACGTCATAATGCAGTGCTGGTCCCCTCCGTGGTTGCCGATCAGGAGAAAACGCTAACCGAACTGGTATGTCTTGAAATGGGGCTGACATTAATGCGTGAAGACCTCGCCTTACCCGCACAGAATAACGAGTTAGTTTACATCTGGCCTAAAGCTAAAACGGTGAGCCAACTTTGCTTTATATGGGCGAAAAGCAGAGAGTCTTCACCGATAGTCATGGCCCTGATTGACTCGGTGAAGACTCTCTGGAAGCTGTAGTGTCAGGCCCGGCTGACAGCCATCGCAGGTACGGAAAGTTTGGCCTGGGCCAGTTTACGCTGGTTCAGGTTGTTTAAAATGAGCGCCGTTGCTGTAATGCCAGCGCCAGCCAGTTGAATCGAAGTCGGCACCACACCGTTCAGAGCAGAGACAATAAAGGCGGTGACGGGTACCACATCCATAAAGAGTACACCGTTCGTCGGAGTGATAATTTTGTTGTCAATATTCCAGCAAAGCACCGCCATCAAACCCGCCACCAGCGCCATATACAGTAAATGAGGAATAACAAGACTCACCGTCGACAGCGTCGGAGCAGCAATATTGCCGGTCATCACAAGGGCTGCATCAATGGTGGCGACACTGATCATACCGAGAAGCGTGGTCATCGTTGTGTAACGCACCGGACTCCAGTGAGGGAAATAACTTCCTCCAACCGTATACAGTACCCAAGATAACGCACCAGCAATCAGGAGTAAGTTAGCCGTCAGATTTAACGGGGAGTTCATAACATCAGCTGCATTTCCATTGGTGATAACCAGTATTACACCCGCGAATGACATGAGAATAAATCCGAACGTGCTGGCATGTGGACGGCTTTTCTTCAGCAACCACACCGTCAACAAGCCCAACATTGGCATTGTGGCCATCATGATTGATGCCGTCAGTGCGCCAGAGGGACCCGCCATTTTCTGTCCGAGGAAAACCAAAAATCCAAATCCCGCAAAGCCAAAAGTTCCGAGCAACCAGGCAAGGCCCCAACGTTCACCTTTTAAGCTGAATCCGCTACTTCCTTCCATACACAACAGAATCAGGGCGAAGGCAGCGCCTGCAATGGCATAACGTATGGTAGTGAAGTTAAATGGATCAATATACTGTAATGCATCGGTCATAACAGGGAACATCGCCCCCCAGGAAACGGTTGCCAGCAAGCAGCAAATTAAACCCTTCGAATAGCTGTTTTTCATGATAATTATCCTTTTCAAATATATTAATATGGAGAAGTCGTTTCTGATGACGTTAATTATTCCATTGCAGCTTGATAATGACTATTCGTATATTTTTATGCAGCTATCAGGAATATTGATAGCTGCAAGAAGAAATACCCACTAAGCGGCTGATAAAATTTTCACAACGTCATTGAAGCGAACTTTGCCACTTGGGCTATAGGGGATCTTATCAACCTTCATGGGTCTAATATTTTTGACGTTATGATTTTGAAACTTTTGTTTTATAATACTCATTAGCTTCTCCACTTTGTCTTTTTCTTCATGCTTTGTACTATAGATACATTTAATACAGGATTTTCCATCCTCTACGACAGAGATAACGGCCACATCGGAAATGCAGGGAAGACCACGAATATTCTCCTCCATTTGATAGATGTGACTGTTATTATTGGAATCGCCATTGCGATTCATTAAGAAAAGCCGCCCCTGCCTATCCAGATAGCCATGATCGGCCATCAAAAAATACCGGACATCACCAATATTAACAAAAGGACGAGTGCCATCAGCGTATTCATCCATTAACATATAACTGGCAATAGCAACGCGCCCATTATTTCCTGCGGCAAGAGGATTATTATTTTCATCAAGTATCAACACCTGATTCCCATCGAAAACCTTACCCACGCTTTGTGGATAATTAAGCATATCCGTAGGTTCAGAAAGAACATTAACGCCAGACTCAGTACAACCATAGTATTCATAAAATACAGAGCCAAATGATTTTATTGCGGCTTGCTTGCTGTTGACGGAAAAATAGCTTCCCCCAACGAGAACCCAACGCAGATGAGATTGATACTTCACGTTTTCAGCAAGATGGGTCAGCTTGCTAACCAAATTCGGAGTCATAACGCTTGCGGTAACGTTTCTTTGTGAAAGACAGTTGATGATGTCACTATTATCATCCTGATCAACAATGTAAATCGGACTCCCCAACCCCATAAACATTCGCGCCCATCCATTACCTGCGGCATGGTATAGCGGCAGAATAAGCATAAAACCATCGTCACTGTTGAAACCGTAGCGTCCGGTAAACCAGTTAAAGCGACGAGTATCAAATGAGCGATAGCGTAAAGCAATTTTAGGTAGCGAGCTGGTTCCCGATGTTAATGAGACCGCCCGAAATACAGGAGGAACATGGCCGGAAAGTAAGTTATCAATATCCTGAGCATGATGTTCACCAATACTTTTAATGATCGGATCGGTCAGCGCATCGATAGCAAGCATGGCACTGCCGGTTGTATTTAACATATTCAATTCTTCCGGAGAGTAAAGATTGAACGAAACCAATAAGATATCTGGATTTATTCTTTTTATTAGCATCGCCAGCCTGTCAACAGGTAATGAATAGTCCAGGCCATTAGCCGGGATACCCAGCGTAGCAAAAGCAGCCAGCCAGCAAATAACATCGACACTATTTTTGGATAAATAACAGGCCGAGCGCAGTTGCTCCTTGCTATACATACGTTTTAAAAATGCCACATGTGATTCAGTACGGACAAGGATATCTTGCCAGGTATAATTTTTTTCTTTTACTACCACACAGATGTCGTTGCCACGTGCCGATGCAATTTTTTTGATTTTCTCTAATGAAATCATTATATTATTCCTTTTATTTATAAGATGTTATAAACCATTAATTATATTAAGCAGCGATAACGAGCAAACCTTTCTCTTCGTAGGTTTTTATTTTCTGGGTTACCGCATCATTAATCTGATCGCCAGGAAAAACAATAGGAACACCTGGAGGATAAGGAATAATAAATTTCTCAGAGATATTAAGAACCACATCATTCTGATTTATTAAAAACTCCCGAGCTATTGTAGATAATGCACTGATTAATGCATTAACAGCCAATTCATTTATTCCAATATGAAAGTTTAATAATAAATGTTTATTAAGCGTTCTTTTAACAAATACATTGTGCTGTAGTAACTTCTCCTTGATAACGGATGCATCGGATATCTTTCCTACGTTTACCATCACTTTGGTCGGATCATGCAGGATATGCTTTTGGTCCTGAAATAGTTCAAAATCCGTGTTCAGAAAAGAAAGTTGAGGGTCCAGACTCACCGATGCTTTAAATTTGTCGACCAGAGTACGAGAATACAATGCCATTTCAGCACCATATTGATACATACAGGACTGCGCCAAATCCAGCGATGCAAGAATGGGATAATTTGGGGATGTTGTATGTATTCTGAATTTTGCCACCTCAATTTTATGAGGCAGTACGGATTTTCCTTTACAATGAATCAATGATGCCTGGCGGAGGCAAAACAGTGATTTGTGTGCAGAATGTGTACATACAACTTCCAGGTCCGGATATTGTTCAATGATGTGATCAATATTCATTACCGTGTAAGGATGGGTGTCATCACAAAAATAATTAAGACTCCCCCATGCTTCATCGATAAAAAACTTGCGAGTACTCACGCCGGATTTTAATAAATGAGAAAGTACACCAGGAATATCATAAATAAGCCCCTCATAGGATTGAGCTGTCAAAATAATGATATCGTAGCCTTTTCCTTTGGATTGTTTATCGAGGGCGGTGGTGGTGAGTTTATCTAATGACCATGCTTTTATCTGTTCATCTTCAGCGGTCAGATCTGAGTTGAGATAATCGACATTTGCACCCAGAGCCTGGCTATGAAAATGAACCGACTGATGACAATTTTTATCAACCAAAATGTGATCTTCTTTGTCATAAAGTGCTGTTATGGCAATTTGATTAGCGACACTGGTGCCACCAGTAATATAAAATGAATTATCTGCATTGTAGAGTTGCGCTGTTAATTTTTGAGACTTACTAATAACGCCTTTAGGAAAAAAGAAATTATCAAAAGCTTCATCAGTAATGGTCGCTTCCAGACAAAAATCTTCCTTCCTTTGTGCAGGAAGGATATCACTGTGGCCAGCGCTGGAAATCGGCAATGCATGAAATGAATGTATTTCTTTCTGGCATATATTCTTCAGTGAATCAAATAACGGGGTTTCTTCCTGGTTAAATCTGACTACGTTGCTTTCCATTTTTATTCCCTCAGAAGTATTCAGTGCATGGATATGAATATGCGCTAAAGAGGGAGGTATATAAATTCGTGAATTTTGATACAGCTATAATTATTGCTGATAACGTCATTCACCTGTAGTGATGCGGCTATTGCAAAGGGAATATCAGCAGAGTATTGGCAAACTTTCTTGCCGGATGGCGCCTGATGCCTTATCCGGCCTGCAAATACTGATTCACCCCATAATTAACCGCTGCGGATGGGTATAAATTGTCGCCCTGCCCGGTTTACAGAAGCCCACCAGCGTCAGATTACAACGTTCGGCAACCTCAACCGCCAGCGTGGTCGCCGCGGAGACGGCAAAGAGGATCTCCACGCCACACATCGCCGATTTCTGCACCATTTCGTAACTCGCACGGCTGGAGACCAGCGCCGCGCCTGACTGCCAGCGCTCGCCTTCATGCGCACGATGGCCCAGCAGTTTATCCAACGCCACATGGCGGCCCACATCCTCATGCCCGCCAGCCAGTTCACCCGATGGCAACATCCAGGCAGCGGCGTGCGTACAGCCAGTCAGTTTCCCGATGGGCTGGAAGTCCGTCAGATGGCGGAGCGCCTGATCAAGGTTTGCCAGACTGAACGTCTGCGTAAAGGGCAACGGCGCAACGGGTTTACCTATGTCATTCAGTTGCTCAACGCCACACACGCCACAGCCAGTACGCCCGGCCAGCGCGCGTCGCCGCTCTTTCAGCCCCATAAACCGGCGGCTGGAAAGTTCGATTTGCACTTCAAGACCATTACAGGAGGGAACCACTTCCATGCCGTAGATTTCTGACGCGCTTTCAATAATCCCTTCGGATAAGGAAAACCCAACGGCAAACCACTCCAGGTCTTTGGGTGACGCCATCATCACCACATGGGAAATTCCGTTATAAACCAATGCGACAGGCACTTCCTCAGCCAGAACGTCGGGGCAAGGAAGTTGCAGATTATCCCGCTTCCACAGCGTAATCTGCCGTGAACCTGGGATCTGAGTAGCATTTTCGGGTTGTTCAGTATGGGTTTTGTTCACGTTGTATTAACCGAATTAAAACAGGCTCACCAACAATGTGGTATTCTGAGTTATACCCCTTTTTTGCAGGGGATTAGTATCGATTTTGAACCTTTGCGGCGACGACCGCAAAGTAAATAGAAAACCTCGTGACAATGTCGAAACAAGGAGTAAACCATGCAGGTCAGCAGAAGGCAGTTCTTTAAGATCTGCGCTGGCGGTATGGCAGGTACAACAGCCGCAGCACTGGGCTTTGCCCCAGGGGTAGCGCTGGCGGAAACGCGGCAATATAAATTACTGCGTACCCGTGAAACTCGAAACACCTGCACATACTGTTCCGTAGGCTGTGGGCTATTGATGTACAGCCTCGGTGACGGTGCGAAAAACGCCAAAGCATCTATTTTTCATATCGAAGGCGATCCGGATCACCCGGTTAACCGCGGGGCGCTCTGCCCTAAAGGCGCAGGCCTTGTTGATTTTATCCACTCCGAAAGCCGTCTGAAATATCCTGAATATCGCGCGCCAGGCTCCGACAAATGGCAGAAAATCAGCTGGGATGATGCTTTTGACCGCATCGCTAAACTGATCAAGCAGGACCGCGATGCCAACTATGTCGCGCAAAATGCCGAAGGCACCACCGTCAACCGTTGGCTCTCCACCGGTATGCTGTGCGCTTCAGCCTCCAGTAATGAAACCGGTTATTTAACCCAGAAATTTACTCGCGCCCTCGGCATGCTCGCCGTGGATAACCAGGCGCGTGTCTGACACGGACCAACGGTAGCAAGTCTTGCTCCAACGTTTGGTCGCGGTGCGATGACCAACCACTGGGTAGATATGAAAAACGCCAACCTTATCATCGTGATGGGTGGGAATGCAGCTGAAGCGCATCCGGTGGGATTCCGCTGGGCGATGGAAGCTAAAATCCATAATGGCGCCAAATTAATCGTTATCGATCCTCGATTTACGCGTACCGCTTCGGTCGCGGACTTTTACACGCCCATTCGTTCCGGGACGGATATCGCCTTCCTGTCCGGCGTGCTGCTGTACCTACTGAGCAACGAAAAATATAACCGTGAATACACCGAGGCCTACACTAACGCCAGCCTGATAGTGCGTGAGGATTTTGGCTTCGAAGATGGCCTGTTTACCGGTTACGACGCAGATAAGCACAAATATGATAAGACCAGCTGGAACTACGAGCTGGATGAGCAAGGTTTTGCCAGACGCGACACCACGCTGACCCATCCGCGCTGCGTGTGGAATCTGCTGAAACAGCACGTTTCACGCTATACGCCTGAAGTGGTCGAAAACATTTGTGGTACGCCAAAAGCCGACTTCCTCAAAGTTTGCGAGTACATCGCTGAAACCAGCGTGCATGACAGAACCGCATCCTTCCTGTATGCGCTGGGCTGGACACAGCACTCCGTCGGCGCACAGAACATCCGAACCATGGCGATGATCCAGCTGCTGCTCGGCAATATGGGGATGGCGGGCGGCGGCGTAAATGCCCTGCGCGGTCACTCCAATATTCAGGGGCTCACTGACTTAGGGCTGCTGTCGCAAAGCCTGCCGGGCTATATGACGCTCCCCAGTGAAAAGCAGACTGACCTGCAAACCTACCTGACCGCCTACACCCCCAAACCCTTGTTACAGGGCCAGGTAAACTACTGGAGCAATTACCCGAAATTCTTCGTCTCGATGATGAAAGCCTTCTATGGCGACAAAGCCACCGCGGAGAACAACTGGGGCTTTGACTGGCTGCCGAAGTGGGATAAAGGCTACGACGTCCTGCAATACTTCGAGATGATGCATCAGGGCAAGGTCAATGGTTATATCTGCCAGGGCTTTAACCCGGTTGCCTCATTCCCGAATAAAAACAAAGTGGTAGCGTCGCTTTCGAAGCTGAAATTTCTGGTGACTATCGATCCGCTGAACACCGAAACCTCTACGTTCTGGCAGAACCACGGTGAACAGAACGATGTGGATACCGCGAACATTCAGACTGAGGTATTCCGTCTGCCTTCCACCTGCTTTGCGGAAGAAAACGGTTCGATCGTTAACTCCGGTCGCTGGCTGCAATGGCACTGGAAAGGTCAGGATGCGCCGGGCGAAGCCGTCACCGACGGTGAGATTCTGGCTGGCATCTTCTTACGCCTGCGCAAAATGTACGCCGAAGAAGGCGGTGCGAACCCGGAACAGGTGTTGAGCATGAGCTGGAACTACGCCACGCCTCACGAACCGGCGTCCGAGGAAGTGGCAATGGAGAGCAACGGACGGGCGCTGGCGGATGTCATCGATCCGGTCACCAATACGGTGCTGGTGAAAAAAGGTCAGTTACTCAGCACCTTTGCCCATCTGCGCGATGACGGTTCAACGTCCAGCGGCTGTTGGATTTTTGCCGGGAGCTGGACGCCGGAAGGCAACCAGATGGCTAAGCGCGATAACGCGGATCCATCCGGTCTTGGCAACACCCTGGGCTGGGCATGGGCGTGGCCGCTCAATCGCCGCATTCTTTACAACCGCGCCTCCGCCGATCCGCAGGGAAAACCCTGGGATCCAAAACGCCAGTTGCTGAAATGGGACGGTGCCAAATGGGGCGGCGTGGATATTCCGGACTACAGCGCCGCCGCTCCTGGCAGTGATGTCGGGCCGTTTATCATGCAGCCGGAAGGTATGGGGCGTCTGTTTGCTATCGATAAGATGGCGGAAGGGCCTTTCCCGGAACACTACGAGCCGTTTGAAACGCCGCTGGGCACTAACCCCCTGCACCCGAATGTGGTTTCCAACCCGGCCGCCCGCGTCTTTAAGGGCGATCTGGAAGCCATGGGTAAAGCCGATAAATTCCCGTATGTCGGTACCACTTATCGTCTGACCGAGCACTTCCACTACTGGACCAAGCACGCATTGCTGAACGCCATTGCGCAGCCGGAACAGTTTGTGGAAATCGGCGAGAAGCTGGCAGGAAAACTGGGCATTATCCAGGGAGATACCGTCAAAGTTTCGTCGAATCGCGGCTATATCAAAGCCAAAGCGGTGGTCACCAAACGTATTCGCACTCTGAAAGTAAACGGTCAGGACGTGGATACCATCGGGATCCCGATCCACTGGGGTTACGAGGGGGTGGCGAAGAAAGGCTTTATCGCCAATACCCTGACCCCGTTCGTTGGTGATGCAAACACCCAAACGCCGGAGTTCAAGGCGTTCCTGGTGAATGTTGAAAAGGTATAGCGGAGACGAATTATGACTTATCAATCGCAGGATATTATCCGTCGTTCCGCCACTAACAGTTTCACCCCCGCGCCTCAGGCGCGGGATCACCAGCAGGAGGTGGCGAAGCTTATCGACGTCACCACCTGTATCGGCTGTAAAGCCTGCCAGGTGGCCTGTTCAGAGTGGAACGATATTCGTGATGAAGTAGGACACAACGTCGGGGTGTACGACAACCCCGCTGATTTGACCGCCAAATCCTGGACGGTGATGCGCTTTTCAGAAGTCGAGCAGAACGACAAGCTGGAATGGCTGATCCGCAAGGATGGCTGTATGCACTGCGCCGATCCCGGCTGCCTGAAAGCATGCCCGTCAGAAGGGGCTATCATTCAGTATGCCAACGGGATTGTCGACTTCCAGTCGGAGCAGTGCATCGGCTGCGGTTACTGTATCGCCGGTTGTCCGTTCGATGTGCCGCGCCTGAACCCGGAAGATAATCGCGTCTACAAATGCACCCTGTGCGTGGATCGCGTGAGCGTCGGTCAGGAACCAGCGTGCGTAAAAACCTGCCCGACCGGCGCCATCCACTTTGGCTCCAAAGAGGATATGAAAGCCCTGGCGGGCGAGCGCGTGACGGAGCTGAAGACCCGTGGTTATGACAATGCGGGCCTGTACGATCCGGCAGGCGTCGGCGGGACACACGTGATGTATGTCCTGCACCATGCCGACAAACCGAATCTGTACCACGGTCTGCCGGAAAATCCGCAAATCAGCGCCACCGTGAAATTCTGGAAGGGTATCTGGAAACCGCTTGCGGCGGTTGGCTTTGCGGCCACCTTCGCCGCCAGCATCTTCCACTATGTCGGGGTCGGTCCGAACCGAGCGGAGGAGGAAGATGACAACCTGCATGAAGAGAAAGACGAGGTGCGCAAATGAAAAAACGTGACACCATCGTGCGCTACACGGCGCCGGAACGCATCAACCACTGGGTCACCGCCTTCTGCTTTATACTGGCGGCGGTGAGCGGGCTGGGTTTCTTCTTCCCGTCCTTCAACTGGCTGATGCATATTCTTGGTACCCCTCAGCTGGCGCGCATTCTGCATCCGTTCGTCGGGGTGGTGATGTTCGCTTCATTCATCATCATGTTCTTCCGCTACTGGCACCATAACCTTATCAATCGGGACGATATCCTGTGGGCGAAAAATATCCATAAGATTGTCGTCAACGAGGAGGTCGGGGATACCGGGCGCTATAATTTCGGCCAGAAATGCGTGTTCTGGGCGGCGATTATCCTGCTGGTACTGCTGCTGGTAAGCGGCATCATTATGTGGCGTCCGTACTTTGCGCCTGCGTTCTCTATTCCGGTTATCCGCTTTGCCATCATGCTGCATTCGTTTGCCGCAGTCGGGTTAATTGTGGTTATTATGGTGCACATCTACGCCGCCCTTTGGGTTAAAGGCACGATAACCGCCATGGTGGAAGGTTGGGTAACCAGCGCCTGGGCGAAAAAACATCACCCGCGCTGGTACCGGGAAGTCCGCGAGAAACAGGATAAAAACCAGCCTTAACGCATGATGATGAAAAGATGGTTAGTGATGTCATAAATATTTCCCTTAGCCCAATTACGGTTATCATTATGACATTCACCAGGACGGGTTTACGCTACCCGTCCTGCCAAATCACCGGGCGAATTTCACACATTCGCCCAAACCAGGAAGTGACTGAATGAGTATTCGCATTATCCCGCAAGATGAGCTGGAGAAGAGCGAGAAACGCACGGCGGAAGTGATTCCGCCGTTATTATTCCCCAGGCTGAAAAATCTTTATAACCGCCGGGCTGAACGCCTGCGCGAACTGGCTGAAAATAACCCACTGGGTGATTATCTGCGCTTCGCCGCGCTTATCGCCCACGCTCAGGAAGTGGTGCTCTATGACCATCCGTTGCAGATGGATCTAACGGCGCGCATCAAAGAGGCCAATGACCAGGGCAAGCCGCCGCTGGATATTCACGTCCTGCCGCGCGATAAGCACTGGCAGCGTTTGCTGCACTCGCTGATTGCGGAACTGAAACCAGAGATGAGCGGCCCGGCGCTGTCGGTTATTGAGAATCTGGAAAAATCTTCTGAGCAGGAGCTGGAGCAGATGGCCAGCGCGCTCTTTGCCTCCGACTTTGGTGCGGTCAGCAGTGATAAGGCGCCGTTTATCTGGGCTGCGCTGTCTCTGTACTGGGCGCAGATGGCCAGCCTGATCCCCGGAAAAGCCCGCGCGGAATACGGTGAACAGCGTCAGTTCTGCCCGGTGTGCGGCTCAATGCCCGTCGCCAGCATGGTCCATATTGGCACAACGCAAGGTCTGCGCTATTTGCACTGCAATTTGTGTGAGACCGAGTGGCACGTGGTACGCATCAAATGCAGTAACTGCGAACAGACCCGCGATCTGCACTACTGGTCGCTGGACAATGAACAAGCAGCCATCAAGACGGAAAGCTGCGGCGACTGCGGGACCTATCTGAAAATCCTGTATCAGGAAAAAGATCCTAAGGTGGAAGCGGTTGCGGATGATTTATCTTCGCTGGTGCTTGACGCGCGGATGGAGCAGGAGGGCTTTGCCCGCAGCTCAATCAATCCGTTCCTGTTCCCAGGCGAAGGACAGTAAGCGTAGGTAATTTTCACCGGGCAGAATGATACTGCCCGGCCGCAACGTCAGGTGCGTCGACGACTAATGTTCCCCACCGGCCCTCAACGTCTTTATCTGTTTCCCACAGCTTTTAACAGTTGTGCGAGTAACCTCTCATTCTTTCTCTTCAAAACGATGACTTCGCCGTTGAGTTGATTTCGCTCAAACACATAATCAAAAAGATATACATACCATAACATAAAGGTTATCCAACTCTCTGGTTAACCATTCGGGAAACAGCCTCAGGGAAATGTTATGGCTACAGCACTTCTTCTTTCAGGTGGCCTGGTTCTAATTGCCACGGTCATCCTCCTTATCAAACAATACGATACGCGTACTGTGTTGATTGGTTCAGGCATTCTGCTTTGCTGTCTGTCCCTGTCGCCGCTCAGCGCATTTGACGCCTTTGCCCAACGCATGACCACCACCGCGTTGGTGCAGTCAATTTGCTCAAGCATGGGCTTTGCCTTCGTCATGAAGTACACGCAATGCGATTTACACCTCGTCAGGCTACTGACTGGTTCAATCAAAAAGCTGGGTATTTTACTGATCCCCATTGCTGTAGTTGTGACGTTTTTTATTAGCATCGCGATCCCCTCTGCTGCGGGTGTTTCTGCTGCAGTCGGCGCAACGCTTATCCCTCTCTTAATCGCCTCACGCATTCATCCAGCCATTGCTGCCGGAACAGTAATAACCGGAACCATTGGCGCCACGTTGAACCCAGGCATTGCGCATAACGCCCAGATAGCGGGTATCGCTAATAAGCAGATTATCGATTTCGTGATTTACCATATGCCACTCTCAGCGGGAATTATGGCGATCGGAGCGGTTTGCCTGACTCTGGTTGCGGTTTTACGCAAAGAAATTCGGCTCACGCCGGAACAACTTCTGCTGGCACAGGACTCAACCGACGGGAAATCCGCCACCATCACCCTGGAAGAGAGTGTAAAGGTCAACCTCCTGTGGGCACTGGCGCCTTTTATGCCAGTGATTCTGCTGGTGCTATCAAGCCTCAATATGCTGGGGGACACCAAACTCAGCGTTACTGCTGCCATGATTATCGGCTCACTGTATGCTCTGCTGGTAACCCGCAGTAATCCAAAAAATATCACCTCTGAGTTCTTCAATGGTATGGGTTCTTCCTACGCCAATATTCTCGGCATCATCGTTGCAGCCGCGGTTTTTATTGAAGGGCTAAAAGCCTGCGGTCTGATGGGTAATTTTATTCAGTTCCTCATCCATGAACCTGAATTTGCCCGTTGGGGCGGCTCTGTCGGGCCATTTGTCATGGGAATGGTCACCGGTACAGGTGATGCCACTGCCTTTGCTTTCAACGAAGCCGTTACGCCTTCGGCCCATCAATTTGGCTTTCTGCCGGAAAACTTAGGCGCAGGTGTGATGTATGCAGCTTGCGTCGGACGCAACATGTCCCCAATAGCTGGGGCTACGATTGTCTGTGCAGGTCTGGCCGGCGTGAACCCACTGGCGGTCGCGAAACGCACCGCATTAGGCATGATTATTAGCCTGTTAGCTATCGCACTGCTCTGGATGGGCATGCAATAAGGAGCTTTACGCAATGAAAACTGTAGATCCGCAAAAACTCATTGAATGGCGTCGACATTTCCACCAGTTCCCTGAGCCTGGCTGGACAGAATTCGTCACCACCGGAACCCTGATTCATCTGCTTAGAGAAATGGGGCTGGAGGTTAAAGCTGGCCCGGCAATTTTGCGTCGTGAAAGCATCATGGGTCGCAATGAAGCAGAGGTTCAGCGGGCAATAGAAACAGCACGGCAGAGAGGGATATCTCAGGCATTACTGGATGAGATGGACGGGTTAACGGGGTGCATGGCGACACTCGACACTGGTAAACCTGGTCCAACATTAGGTTTTCGCTTCGACATTGATTGCGTGTACGTACATGAATCAGATGAAGAAAACCATCAGCCTCACCAGCAAGCGTTTAATTCCTGCCGTCCGGGCCTGATGCATGCCTGCGGTCATGACGGCCATACGGCTATTGGATTAGGCGTTGCCAGCTGGCTTGCTGAAAATCGCGATCGGCTTTCGGGCACGTTCAAGCTTATCTTCCAGCCTGCGGAAGAAGGAGTGCGTGGCGCGCGCCCCGTTTGCGATAGCGGCGTTCTGGATGATGTCGACTACTTTATGGCGCTGCATTTAGGCTGTAACCTGAAAACAGGTGAAGTCATGCTGGATCCCCAGGATTTTCTCTGCACAACAAAGCTTGATATCACCTTCAAAGGTGAGCCTGCGCATGCAGGATCTGACCCGGAAAAAGGCCATAATGCACTGGCGGGAGCCTGTCTTGCCGCCACACAAATTATGGCAGCACCACGGCACAGCGCGGGAATGTCGCGAGTAAATGTCGGCGTACTGCGCGCGGGAGAAGGCCGAAATGTCATCCCGGCAACCGCTGAAATGCAGATTGAAGTTCGCGGGCAAACGGATGAGATAACCAGCTGGCTTAACGATTACGTTGAACGTTGCGTGCAGGGAGCGGCAACAATACATCAGCTAACTGCCTGCACTGAAAAAACCGGCGAGGCGGTAAATTTCCGCAACGATGCGGAAATGGTCGACATGATGCAAGGCATTATCCGCAAGCACCCCGATCTGTCTGTCCATGAGCGTTCTATTGGCGGCAGCGAAGACGCCTCATTAATGGTACGCAGGGTTCAGGCACACGGCGGTAAGGCGATTTATTTTATTGTTGGCGCAAGTCAGCCTGCGGGCCACCACAAGGCAAAATTTGATATCGACGAAAAAGCTTTAACAATAGGGCTGACGTTATTTACAGAAGGTCTTCAGACTCTTCTGTTCCGCGACCAGCGTTAGCATATAAGGGTGTCGGATGTTCTGGCGCCCTCGTTCGTTAAACCGGGCTGGAGTAACGATCCGCAGGAGGCTGATTCTTTCGAATAAATGCGCTATATGCCTGAACGAGTGCGTCATTATTCTTACGGGTAAAGCACGCGACCAGGCTCTGAACCCTAGGCATAAAGAGTCGATATTCCAGCCCAGGAATATCATTTAATGGGAATGCGCTGACCAGGCTTACTCCCAGCCCCTGTTCCACAAAGGTGAATACGGTTTTCAGATCAGAGACCTCCGCAACAATGTTAGGCCTGGATGTACCGCTCTCCAGCGCCTGATCCAGCAGGCTACGCCCGACATTGTTTTTCACCAGCGCAATGTAATCCTGCTGATGCAGATCCTGAGATGAAATTTCGGCCTTCTCACACAAAGGATGTCCCTTGGGCAACACGCAAATAATCTGCGTTTTTCTGAGCGGGATCTGGTTCAAATTGGCGTGATACTGCTCGGCAAAAATATCGGCAATGGCGACATCAGCCTCATCCCGTGCCAGAGCCTGTAAAATATGTTCGCTGCGGCCAATTTCCAGACGAATTTGGGTATGTGGATTTTCACGCATAAAGCGTGCGGTTAATGGATTAACGAAATCATAAGCCAGTGTCGGAGGAACCAGAATACGCAGCTGGCGTCGCGCATCTCGCTGGCGAAACTGGCTTAGGCGAGAAAAGGAGTCGGCGATAATTTCAATTTCTTCATACAGCAACAACGCATCCATGCTCGGAACAAGACGGTTATTTTCACGATGAAACAATTGCCGCCCGCTGCGTTCTTCTATTTGATTTAAAACCCGGCTTACCGCTGGCTGGGAGATACCAAGACGCTCTGCCGCCTGAGTTACGCTACGGGAATCGATTACCGCCTGGATAACTTCAAGATCGCGCAAACTCGCCCATCCCCCTGACCAGGAGAGCCTTTTTGCTGCCGCAGGGATTTTATCATTCATCGTTTAGTCGCCATGCAAAATGCTTTTCATCCGAAGAACATATCTTACCTGAATAACCAAGTTACTGAGCTGTCCGCTCAAATTTGGTGTTGTGAAATGCGAGGCGTCAACAATTAACCGCAGGCTGCGCCCCCACCTCTTTCATTTTTGCGAGACGCTTTCCAGATTCTCCCATCCTTAAAAATCACTGTTTTCATCGGTCCTTTTCCAGGTTATAACACTGTATATCCATACAGAATGAGATAGCAAAATGGCACTGGAAAAGGGTATTGCAGAGCTGGTAAAAGACTTTATTGCCGCCGGGCGGCCTTCTTCACGGGATAAAAGTATTGACGATCGGCGGGCGGGTTACCTTGCCAGCGTCGTACTGGCAGGTGAACCAGAAACACGCGTGAACGTCGAAGATATTCATCTCGATGGTATAGCATTGCGCCTGTTCTCCCCACTTAATGCAGCAGGCGAATTACCCACGCTGGTTTACTATCACGGTGGTTGTTTTATCAGCGGTGAATTCGCGACCCATGACAGGCAGTTGCGCCAGCTGGCTTTTTACAGCGGTTGTCGGGTGATTGCAGTGCAGTATCGACTCGCACCGGAACACCCGTATCCGGCCGCTCATGATGACGCGCAAAAAGGTGCGGAGATTATCTGGCAACATGCACCGGAGCTGGGTGTGGATCGGCAAAAGATCACGCTGGCCGGAGACAGCGCAGGTGGCCATCTGGCCCTGGTCACCGCACTGCGGTTAAAAACAGAAAACAGGTGGCTTCCGGCGCAGCTGATCCTGATTTACCCGATGCTCGACGCAACTGCATATTTTGAGAGTTACGTCAGCAATGGCGCAGACTATGTGATTACCCGGGATTCATTGCTTAGTGGTTATGAGATGTACCTGGGTGATACGGACATCATGCATCCGGAAGCCAGCCCACTCTGGCGCGATGACTTTAATGGCCTCCCGCCCACCCATATCATCACCGCAGAATTTGACCCATTGAGTGATGAAGGCGAAGCACTGTTTCAGCGAATGACCGAACAAGGCGTGGAATGCACCTGCCAGCATCATCTCGGCGTGATCCACGGTTTCTTCCAGCTCGGCGGCATCAGCCAGGCGGCGCGGGGAGCTATCAGGGATGTGGCCTGGCGACTGACGTGCTGAAAGAGCCAGGGCGCTGCGGAATATGAGCGCCCGCTCAACGAAGCCCAGCGGATGCCGGACTGATAGATATTGTCACTCTTCTTCGTTGCCACCTTCTTCATACGACCCAAAGGGTTTGGCTGGCAGAACGATATACACCGCCTCAAAGATGGCCCCCTGCTTATCATCGCCAAACAGCTCAACCTGCAACTGCACCCGCGCTTTACGCCCGCGCGCCAGTCTGTCCAGATCGCCGCTCAGCGAGCCTAAATCAGCAATTGCGCTCGGTCTTCCGCTGATAGGCGTGCTATAGCGAATATGGGCGTCGGCAAGAATGATCGTCCCACCGAGATGGCGCTCACGCAGCATCAGCCAGATCAATCCCCATCCCGTCAGGGTCGCCAGCGAAAACAGGCTACCAGCAAACAGCGTATGATGAGGGTTCTGGTTACCTGTTTCCGGCATGGTGGTTATAAATTTCTGCCCGGTGTACTGCTGAATACGGACACCCATTTTTTCACTCAGCGGGATATGCTGATACCACGCCTGCTGAAGCTGCCCGCACCAGTCGCCGCGATGTAAAATATCATCCAGAGTGGCAACGGGTTTGATCATCAAAAAGTGGCGCACCGGAGTGGTTTGCGGCGCGGTTATTTCACCTTCGTTGATAAATCCTAGTTTGGCAAAGAACTCGACCGCGTCTTCGCGGGCGCTACAGGTGACGCGTTTGACCCCTTCCTGGCGAGCCACTGACTCCAGGGTCATCGCCATTAGCGTCCCTAACCCCTTATCCTGTACTGACGGATGTACGGCCATAAAACGAATGGAAGCTTCGTTATCAGCATTAATGTACAGCCGACCAACCGCCACCAGCTCGCCTTCTTCATCCACAACCATTTGATGATGGGCCATGGCATCCCAGGCATCGCGTTCGGAGCCTTTCGGCTGATGCAACGGCTTGCGCAGCATCTCCCAACGGAACTGGTAGTAAAGCTCAAGCTCTTCTTCTGTTTGCGGTACGCGAAGGTGATACATAGCTGTATTCTCTCTTGTGACCCGGGGCAACACCGCAAGCTGGCTCATACCTGCAACCAGAACGTTACGGGGCCGTCGTTGACCAGCGAGACCTGCATATCTGCAGCGAATCGTCCGGTTTGTGTTTCCATCTGTTGGCTACGGCAGCGACTCACGAAGTAGTCGTACAGCGCCTCGGCTTTCTCTGGCGCCGCACCTCTGGAAAAGCCTGGGCGCATACCGCGCTCGGTATCCGCCGCCAGCGTAAATTGTGAGACAACCAGTAGACTACCGCCGGATTGTTGAACATTGAGGTTCATCTTGCCGTCTGCATCACTAAAAATACGATACCCCAGCACGCGTTCACACAGGCGGTTCGCTTTTTGTTCGTCATCGTCCCTTTCGACACCTAACAACACCAAAAGTCCCGGGCCGATTTCACCCGTCACTTCTCCCGCCACGGACACGCTGGCCTGAGATACGTGCTGAATCAATGCAATCATGGTTGGTCTGCTTCTTCTTGTTCTGCTGCGGTTTTTAATTTTCGGTATTCTCCGAGAGTGACAGTTATTTCCGCACCAAGCAAGACGATACACCAGGTCCAGTAGACCCAGAGAAACAGAATGGGGATGACAGCCAGCACACCATAGATCAGCTGGTAAGACGGAAATGTGGTGATATAAAGCGCGAACCCTTTTTTACCCGTTTCAAATAATAATGCAGCGACAAAAGCACCAACAATCGCATCACGATTGGGCACGCGGGTGGTGGGTACAATGCTGTAAAGCAGCCAGAAAGAGATCCACGATAAAAGCAGTGGGAAGATGCGTAACACATCATCAATCACCGTATTCAGCTCACTGGCCCAGCGCAGTGAAAGCAGATAGGAACTGATAGCCAGGCTCGCCCCGGCAAGCAGGGGCCCCAGCGTGAGTATCATCCAGTAAACGGCGAAGGAGTACACCCGCGGACGAACGCGTTTACTGCGCCAGATGGCATTCAGTGCACTGTCGATGGAATACATCAGCAGAAGTGCTGTCACCACCAGACCACATGCCCCAACCGCCGTCATTTTGCTGGAGTTGGCCACAAACTGTTCGATGTAGTTTTGAATCACATCGCCAGTCGTGGGTATGAAATTGGCGAAAACAAAGTGACGTAGCTGGATGCTGACATCTGCAAACATCGGAAAAGCAGAGAACAGGGCAAAAATAACCGCCACCAGCGGCACCAGAGAGAGCAATGAGACGTAGGCAAGGTTGCCGGCCAGCGTCGTCATATGGTCTTCATCAATGCGCTGCCGGAGCAGCTTGAGCCACGACCACAGCGGCCGTGTATGGTGTTTCGCCTTATGATGAAAAAGTTTTAGCATAACTGCTTCGCAAAATAGTCAGGGAGGGTTTGCTTACCCGTTACCAGAATACTGGTTATCCCCAACTGGTTAGCCCCTTCTATATTGTCGGCATTATCATCAAAGAAGACGGCATCGGCGGCACTGTATCCTTCGAGTGCGAGCACTTGCTGGTAAATTCTCGCCTCAGGTTTGCGCATCCCCATCTCTTGCGAAAGGTAAATATGGTCCGCAGCGGTGAGGATTTCGGGATACTGCTCAGGCCAGTAAGTGGTATGCAGGCTGTTGGTATTGGAGAGCACCACCACGCGATGCCCCTGCTCGCGCAGTTGCTGCATGAGGGTGATAACCTCTTTGCGCAGTGACACAAACACCGCCTGCCAGCCCGTCGAGAACTGTTCGTAACTGAGTGGTAGATCCATCTCTTCACAGAGCGCTTTAGCGAAGTCCTGATCGCTGATTTCACCGCGCTCGTGCTGGCGAAACGGCTCCCCCATATTGAAACTCTGCTTCAGTGTCGCCAGCGGCACGCGGCTGTAATCGCTCCATGCGCCCAGCACCCGGTTGAAGTCGATATCGACAATCACGTTACCCAAATCAAAGATATAGAGCATTTCTCTCTCCTTGTTTGCCGTGGAAAGTTAACTGTAGCGGGAAAGTCAGAGGTTGAATAGTTCGCCCACTCACGCAGGAGAAAGGAATGTGATGAGTGTGAAGGGAAATCAAAAGGAACAAGATTGTCAGCGAGTATTGGCATGAGCGCTCACCCTCGCAAAAACAAAAAAGCCGGGCAACATCGTTGCCCGGCTTTTTTACGGAAGAAAACGTAAATTACGCTTCTTTCGCTCCACGACCTGCACGTTTGCGGTCGTTTTCGGTCAGGTGGCGTTTACGAATACGCACGGAGGTAGGAGTAACTTCTACCAGTTCGTCGTCATCGATAAATTCCAGAGCCTGTTCCAGAGTCATCTTGATCGGCGGAACCAGAACCGTTGCTTCGTCAGTACCAGACGCACGCATGTTGGTCAGTTTCTTACCGGTCAGGCAGTTTACAGTCAGGTCGTTAGAACGGCTGTGAATACCGATGATCTGGCCTTCATACACTTCTGCGCCATGGCCGAGGAACAACTTACCGCGATCCTGCAGGCTGAACAGTGCAAATGCGACTGCTTTGCCCTGGCCGTTAGAGATCAGCACGCCGTTGTTACGCTGGCCGATTTCGCCAGCACGCACATCGTCATAGTGGCTGAAGGTGGAGTACAGCAGACCGGTACCGGAGGTCATGGTCATGAACTCGGTACGGAAGCCGATCAGGCCACGTGCCGGGATCAGGTAATCCAGACGGATACGACCTTTGCCGTCAGGGATCATGTCTTTGACATCGCCCTTACGCTCACCCATCGCCTGCATCACAGAACCCTGGTGCTGTTCTTCGATATCCAGCGTCACGTTCTCAAACGGCTCTTGCATACGGCCATCGATCATGCGGTTGATAACTTTCGGACGGGACACCGCCAGTTCGAAGCCTTCACGACGCATGTTTTCGATCAGAACAGACAGGTGCAGCTCACCACGACCAGACACACGGAATGCGTCCGCATCTTCGGTTTCTTCAACGCGCAGTGCAACGTTGTGTACCAGCTCTTTGTTCAGACGCTCAAGGATCTGACGAGAAGTAACGAACTTACCTTCTTTACCACAGAACGGAGAGGTGTTGACGTTGAAGAACATGGTTACGGTAGGCTCATCGACAGACAGCGCCGGCAGTGCTTCGACGTTTTGCGGATCGCACAGAGTATCGGAGATGTTCAGTTCGCCCAGACCGGTGATTGCAATGATATCGCCCGCTTCGGCTTCGGTGGATTCAATACGCTCCAGACCGAGGTGAGTCAGTACTTTACCGACTTTACCGTTACGTGTTTTACCTTTGCTGTCGATCACAGTGATCTGCTGGTTAGGTTTAACTTTACCGCGCTTGATGCGACCAATGCCGATAACACCAACGTAGTTGTTGTAATCAAGCTGAGAGATCTGCATCTGGAACGGTGCATCCAGCTCGACTTTTGGCGCAGATACATGGTCGACAATCGCCTGGTACAGCGGGGTCATATCTTCCGCCATATCAGTGTGATCGTTACCAGCGATCCCCATCAATGCAGATGCATAGATGATTGGGAAATCGAGCTGCTCGTCGGTCGCATCCAGGTTTACGAACAGGTCAAATACCTGATCGACAACCCAGTCAGGACGCGCGCCAGGACGGTCAACTTTGTTGATAACCACGATTGGCTTCAAACCATGGGCAAATGCCTTTTTGGTTACGAAGCGGGTCTGCGGCATTGGGCCATCCATTGCGTCAACGACCAGCAGAACGGAGTCTACCATGGACATTACACGTTCAACTTCACCACCGAAGTCGGCGTGCCCTGGGGTATCAACGATGTTGATACGGTAGTCATTCCATTTGATAGCGGTGTTTTTAGCGAGGATGGTAATCCCACGCTCTTTCTCCAAATCATTGGAGTCCATCACGCGTTCGGTGGCTTCAGCACGTTCGTTACTGAAGGTACCAGATTGCTGCAGCAGCTTATCTACCAGGGTAGTTTTACCATGGTCAACGTGCGCGATGATGGCGATGTTACGCAGATTTTCGATCACAACTTTGCCTCAGGCATTAGAAATAGCGCGTTATTGTACACGTATTAATCGAAGGACTAAACAGGATCACAAACTTCCTGTGCAAACAAGTTATGTTGCCAGCCTTTGTGATCACTTTCACGAAGCGAAAGAGGGGCACTTTAACGAAAATTGCACCAATACGGTGCTCAATGTTCATATTGAAGCACTATACTGGTGCAATATATCCATCATGGTGCAGCCCTTTTGCACTATGGTGCGCATAATAGCGCCTTTTTAGTGACATTTAAAAGTTGGCATAGATTTCGCTTTATAAAAAATATGGCAACAACGCCAGGTTTACGCAGTATTTGCAGACCTCGTTACCACGACGACAATGATAAATCCGGGAGAGTTTAAGTATGTCCGCTGAACACGTTTTGACGATGCTGAATGAGCACGAAGTGAAATTTGTTGATTTGCGCTTTACTGATACTAAAGGTAAAGAGCAGCACGTCACCATTCCGGCTCATCAGGTTAATGCCGAATTCTTTGAAGAAGGCAAAATGTTTGACGGCTCCTCGATTGGCGGCTGGAAAGGCATTAACGAGTCTGACATGGTCCTGATGCCGGATTCCTCTACCGCGCTGATTGACCCGTTCTACGAAGAACCGACTCTGATCATTCGTTGCGACATCCTGGAACCAGGTACGCTGCAGGGCTACGATCGTGACCCGCGTTCCATCGCTAAACGTGCTGAAGAATACCTGCGTTCTACCGGTCTGGCAGACACCGTTCTGTTCGGGCCAGAGCCTGAGTTCTTCCTGTTCGACGACGTTCGTTTCGGTAACTCTATCTCCGGTTCTCACGTTGCTATCGACGATATCGAAGGTGCATGGAACTCCTCCACCAAATACGAAGGCGGTAACAAAGGTCACCGTCCTGGCGTGAAAGGCGGTTACTTCCCGGTTCCTCCGGTTGACTCCTCTCAGGACATCCGCTCTACCATGTGTCTGATCCTGGAAGAGATGGGCCTGGTTGTTGAAGCGCACCACCACGAAGTGGCTACTGCGGGTCAGAACGAAATCGCTACCCGCTTCAACACCATGACCAAAAAAGCGGACGAAATTCAGATCTACAAATATGTAGTTCACAACGTCGCTCACCGCTTCGGTAAAACTGCGACCTTTATGCCGAAACCAATGTTCGGTGATAACGGTTCCGGTATGCACTGCCACATGTCTCTGTCCAAGAATGGCGTAAACCTGTTCTCTGGCGACAAATATGCTGGTCTGTCTGAGCAGGCGCTGTTCTACATCGGCGGTGTTATCAAACACGCTAAAGCTATCAACGCCCTGGCTAACCCGACCACCAACTCCTACAAACGTCTGGTCCCGGGTTACGAAGCGCCGGTTATGCTGGCTTACTCTGCGCGTAACCGTTCCGCGTCTATTCGTATTCCAGTGGTTGCTTCCCCGAAAGCACGTCGTATCGAAGTGCGCTTCCCGGATCCAGCGGCTAACCCGTACCTGTGCTTTGCTGCCCTGCTGATGGCTGGTCTTGATGGTATCAAGAACAAAATCCACCCGGGCGAAGCCATGGACAAAAACCTGTATGACCTGCCGCCGGAAGAAGCGAGCGAGATCCCACAGGTTGCAGGCTCTCTGGAAGAAGCACTGAATGCGCTGAACGAAGACCGCGAGTTCCTGACTGCGGGCGGCGTGTTCACTGACGACGCTATCGATGCTTACATCGCACTGCGTACCGAAGAAAACGACCGCGTACGTATGACTCCGCACCCGGTAGAGTTCGAGCTGTACTACAGCGTTTAATATTTTTGTCGTCATCCCCGGTTCGCCGGGGATTGAGTTGCCGTGGAAATTTCAGCCCATCTCAGGATGGGCTTTTTTCTCCACCAACAACCTGAATACACGCCTTTTTTACCTATAAAACGCTATACTGCACTAAAACAGTGCAACTCTGGGAGACTGCTGGATGGCGAGTGGCTCGTTGCCCGATGCTGGGCAGATCCTCAATTCTTTAATCAACAGCATTTTGCTGGTTGATGATGAGCTGGCGGTGCATTACGCCAACCCTGCCGCGCAACAACTTCTGGCGCAAAGCTCACGTAAATTATTCGGCACCCCCTTACCGGAACTGCTGAGTTACTTTTCGCTGAACATCGTTCTTATGCGTGAAAGTCTCTATGCAGGACAAGGGTTTACGGATAACGAAGTGACGCTGGTGATTGATGGGCGCTCACATATTCTTTCGCTAACGGCGCAACGATTACCTGAAGGCTTGATCCTGCTGGAAATGGCCCCTATGGATAACCAGCGACGTCTTAGCCAGGAACAGTTACAGCACGCTCAGCAGGTCGCCGCACGCGATCTGGTGCGAGGACTGGCTCACGAGATTAAAAACCCGCTTGGTGGCTTACGCGGCGCCGCACAACTGCTGGCCAAGGCGCTGCCTGACCCGTCACTGACGGAGTACACCAAAGTCATTATCGAGCAGGCCGACCGGCTACGTAATCTGGTCGACCGACTGTTAGGGCCACAACAACCCGGCATGCATGTCACCGAAAGCATTCACAAAGTCGCTGAGCGCGTGGTGAAGCTGGTGTCGATGGAGTTGCCCGACAATGTCACTCTGGTGCGTGATTACGACCCAAGTTTACCGGAGCTGGCTCACGACCCCGATCAGATAGAACAGGTTCTACTGAATATCGTCCGCAATGCCTTACAGGCGCTTGGCCCGGAAGGCGGCGAAATCATTTTGCGGACGCGTACAGCCTTCCAGTTAACGCTGCATGGCGTGCGTTATCGCCTTGCCGCGCGAATTGATGTGGAAGATAACGGGCCGGGCATTCCGTCGCACTTACAGGACACGCTGTTCTACCCGATGGTCAGCGGGCGTGAGGGCGGCACCGGACTGGGTTTATCTATCGCTCGCAGTTTGATCGATCAACATTCTGGCAAAATTGAATTCACCAGTTGGCCAGGCCATACCGAGTTTTCGGTGTTCCTGCCTATTCGGAAATAGAGGTGTTTATGCAACGAGGGATAGTCTGGATCGTTGATGACGATAGCTCCATCCGTTGGGTGCTTGAACGCGCGCTCACCGGGGCTGGCTTGAACTGTACGACCTTTGAAAATGCCAATGAAGTGCTTGATGCACTGACCACCAAAACCCCGGATGTACTGCTGTCTGATATCCGTATGCCGGGGATGGACGGTCTGGCACTGTTAAAACAGATAAAACAGCGTCATCCTATGCTGCCGGTCATCATAATGACCGCCCATTCGGATCTGGATGCTGCGGTCAGCGCCTATCAGCAAGGGGCATTCGATTATCTGCCCAAACCATTCGATATTGACGAGGCGGTGGCGCTGGTTGAGCGTGCCATCAGTCACTATCAGGAACAACAGCAGCCACGTAACGTACAGGTTAGCGGGCCAACCACCGATATCATTGGCGAAGCGCCTGCGATGCAGGATGTATTCCGGATCATTGGTCGCCTGTCGCGCTCGTCAATTAGCGTGCTGATCAACGGCGAATCCGGAACCGGTAAAGAGCTGGTTGCTCATGCCTTACATCGTCACAGCCCACGCGTTAAAGCCCCTTTTATCGCACTCAATATGGCGGCCATCCCGAAGGATTTGATTGAATCCGAACTCTTTGGTCATGAGAAAGGGGCATTTACCGGCGCGAATACCATTCGTCAGGGCCGTTTTGAACAGGCTGACGGCGGGACGCTATTCCTTGATGAAATCGGCGATATGCCACTGGATGTCCAGACGCGTTTATTGCGCGTGCTGGCTGACGGGCAGTTTTACCGTGTCGGTGGCTATGCCCCGGTAAAAGTGGATGTGCGCATTATCGCGGCGACCCACCAGAACCTCGAGCAGCGCGTGCAGGAGGGGAAATTCCGCGAGGACTTATTCCATCGTCTGAACGTTATCCGTGTGCATTTGCCACCGCTGCGCGAACGACGTGAAGATATTCCCCGCCTGGCGCGCCACTTTTTACAGGTAGCCGCCCGCGAACTGGGGGTTGAGGCGAAGCTGTTGCATCCGGAAACGGAAGCCGCGCTGACGCGCCTTGCCTGGCAGGGTAACGTGCGCCAGCTGGAAAATACCTGTCGTTGGTTGACGGTGATGGCCGCAGGCCAGGAAGTGTTGATTCAGGATTTGCCCGCCGAACTGTTCGAAACCACCGTGCCGGACAGCCCGTCGCAATCACTGCCTGATAGCTGGGCAACATTGCTGGCGCAGTGGGCCGATCGCGCGCTGCGTTCCGGTCATCAAAACCTGCTCTCTGAAGCACAACCTGAGATGGAACGTACGCTGCTGACGACCGCACTACGCCACACCCAGGGGCATAAACAGGAAGCGGCCCGGCTGCTTGGATGGGGGCGTAATACCCTGACACGCAAGCTGAAAGAACTGGGGATGGAGTAATATCTCTGAGGTTTGTAAAGATTGAATAGCCAGCGCAAATTGCTGCAATTTTGCGCTTTACTGTTCCGATGAGTTCAGTATGATCTCGCCCGTTCACGGGGGAACTGAATCATGCTGGAATCATTAATTAACATGGTGTCGAGCAGCGCTGAAATTAGCGCTGCGGCCGGTCATACGCCACAGGCAGCCGTTGCAGCAGTACTCTGCGCTGCGCTGTTTGGGCTGTTTAGCTAAATCTGTCAGGCCTACAAACGCATGCGATTTGTAGGCCTGATAAGCATTAAATCACCCGTGAGAATTGCTGCATCCGCGCTTTCTGGCGCAGCCAGGCATCAAAGCACATGCAGATATTGCGTATCAGCAAGCGCCCCTTCGCCGTCACCTGAATCCCCTGCTCATTAATCGCCACCAGCCCGTCTTTTGCCAGCGGCGCAAGCAGTTGCAGATCTTCAGCAAAATACGCCCTGAAATTCAGATCCCACTGCGTTTCAATGGCCTGAAAATCCAGACTAAAGTGGCAAATTAACGCCTTAATCACATCGCGACGAATACAGTCATCCTGGGTGAGCGTAATTCCCCGCCATAACGCATGACCGGCATCATCCACCTGCTGGTAATAACTCTTCAGCTCTTTCTGGTTTTGCGCATAGCTGTCGCCAATCATGCTGATCGCGGAGACCCCCATTCCCAGCAGATCGGTATCACCCTGAGTGGTATACCCCTGGAAATTACGGTGCAGCATCCCTTCACGCTGTGCGATAGCCAGTTCGTCGTCCGGACGGGCAAAATGGTCCATCCCGATAAACTGGTAACCCGCATCGGTAAGGGAAGTAATGGTCTGCTGCAAAATATCCAGCTTTTGCTGCGCGGTGGGCAGGTCGGCATCCTTGATTTTACGTTGCGCAGCAAACAGGGTTGGCAGGTGAGCGTAATTAAAGACGCTCAAACGGTCCGGGCTGAGTTCTGCCACCCGACTCAACGTGAAGGCGAAGCTGTCCGGCGTCTGTTTCGGCAGGCCATAAATCAGATCGATATTGGTCGAGGTGAAGCCAATCTCGCGTGCACGTTTGATCAGCGCGAAGATGAAGTCTTCGTCCTGCTCACGGTTGACCAGCCGCTGCACCTCTTTGTTGAAGTCCTGGACCCCCATGCTCAGGCGGTTAAAGCCCTCCGCACGCAGGTGGTCAAGCACGTCGAGTTCAATCTCACGCGGATCCACCTCAATGGAGATTTCTGCTTGTGCATCAAAATGGAAATGCTCACGCAGCAGCCCCATCAGACGACTGATTTGCGCTTTATTCAGGTAGGTAGGCGTGCCGCCGCCCCAGTGCAACTGGCTAACGCGACGGTCAGTGAACAGCGGCGCACGGTGCACAATTTCCTGTTCCAGCGCATCCAGATACTGATCGGCTTTGTGCTGCTGCCGGGTCACTATCTTATTGCAGCCGCAGAAATAGCACAGCTTGTGGCAAAACGGGATGTGCACATACAGCGAGAGCGGACGTTCGGGGTAACGGGCAACCGCAGCAGTGAAATTATCTTCGCCGTAGGATTCCGAAAACTCGAGCGCGGTGGGGTATGAGGTGTAACGCGGCCCGGAATAGTTATATTTCTGGATGAGGGCCAGATCCCAGTCAATGCTTTGCTCAGACATGCTTACTCCTTCCAATGATGCCGCTGGTGCTTACGGCGGCCCGGCCTGACCGCTTGTCGGGTCATAAGCCGGTTGCGCAGCCTCACTTTGCGCCGCGACAACCGCTGTAGTTTAACGAATAACCACACCAGATAACATATAACCGGAAGGGTTATAAGCAGGACGGGTAAGCCCATGCGTCGCCGTTACTGGCCGCCTTTCAGCAGACGCATCATATCTTCCCGCTCTTCTTCCTCTTCTTCTTCATCATCATCGTATGAGAGGCCCAATTGCTGCATCAGCTCATCGATACGATCAAGTTTGGCATTCACCCAACTCTGCTCTTCAGCACTCAGGGTTTCGCCTTCTTCTAAACGTTCCAGTAGCGCATCCAGGCGCTCATCAGTTTCCAGCGAATCCAGTTCTTCCTGCGGTGAAAGCATAGGTTTCTCGCTCTTAGGTTTTGGCTGTTTTTTCACCGGGACATCTGTCACTCCCAGTGAAACAGGTTTTTTACTGCCAATACGGGGATCGTTCTGTTGCGTACGTTTTCCGGAACCGGTGCTTTCGCTTGCCCCACTCGCACGGCTGCCCGGCGCATTGCCACGGTGCTTTTTGTCGCGCTTGCGGTCACGTGCTTCCTGGTTTATTTCTTCACGTGATTTGCGGGGTGCTTTGCCAGCGCTTTTACCGCGCGGAGTGGTCGAAGGTTTTTTCATGATGCTCGGCTTTAATGGTTTTATTCAGTATAGAATTGCGGCGGAATCTAGCAGAAAGCAAGCAAAGAAAAAAGGCGACAGAGCAATCTGTCGCCTTTTTTTCTGACCTTCAACCCTCTACGGGTATTACATTCCCTGAATGCCAGCAACCTACCCTGTTTTTCCCTTGGCATTTAACAGTCCGTGTTGTGGTCCTTTTCCTTGTCATGACTACCCGCCTGGTAGTTTCCTGGTCTTCGCCTCCTGGCGCTCCTGACCCCTCATCCTTAAGTCTTCATCCCTTGGGCTTCCTCGCCTTACCGGATACTTTACCTGCTAAATTTAAACTCACAAGCCACCAGAGGGCCAAAAAAGCTAAATTCAGAAAATTCCATAAAAACAACCGATTGATTTAACTATGTTTACTGGTTTTCTTCTCTGGGGATCCTCCGAAAGTTCGCAGACGTTTTATGGCAAATATCCTACACATTTGATAGCCATTTTCTTTGAACCGTATTCTGGCGAGAAAAACAGCCTTTTACGTGGGTTCAGGTATAATCCATCCAGGCTATAGATTATGGAGACGCTCATTTTGACTAACTGGAACTACCAACAGACGCACTTTGTAACCAGTGCGCCTGATATTCGCCACTTACCCTCTGATACAGGCATTGAGGTGGCATTTGCCGGCCGCTCCAACGCAGGAAAATCCAGTGCACTGAATACGCTGACCAATCAGAAAAGCCTGGCCCGTACCTCAAAAACCCCGGGTCGTACGCAGTTGATTAACCTGTTTCAGGTTGCAGATGGCAAGCGCCTCGTCGACCTTCCCGGTTATGGCTATGCAGAAGTCCCGGAAGAGATGAAGATCAAATGGCAGCGCGCACTGGGTGAATACCTTGAGAAGCGCCAGTGCCTGCAAGGTCTTGTGGTTCTGATGGATATCCGCCACCCGCTTAAAGATCTCGATCAGCAGATGATCCAATGGGCTGTAGAGAGCAACGTGCAGATTCTGGTGCTGTTGACGAAAGCAGATAAGCTGGCCAGCGGAGCACGTAAGGCGCAATTGAATGCCGTGCGCGAAGCCGTGGTGGCTTTTAACGGGGATGTGCAGGTTGAAGCCTTCTCTTCACTGAAGAAGCTGGGCGTGGATAAACTGCGTGAGAAACTGGACAACTGGTTTAACACTATTGCGCCGGTTACCGAAGAAACCCCTGAAGAATGACCCTTCTGCGCGGCGTTTGCCCGCGCTTTTCGTTTCTTTCGCGCAATAAAAAACGCCCCAGTCATTTCTGACTGGGGCGGCTAAATATTCAGCCAAATCCGATTACGTGAAGTAAAAGGTCTGAAAGATAGAACATCTTACCTCTGTACCCTACGTGTTTAACTCTACTCTCTTTTCGTTTTCGCACAAAGCACTTTTTGTAGTTTATTTTCAACCTTTACATAGGGAATTCTAATGATCATCACAAAACATGTAAGTTATGTTGCTTACTTACAAAAAAATGACCTTATTAGACGAACACTTAGTGCGCTTGATCCCAGTTTTTCCCGCTACCCACTTCCACCAGCAGGGGAACATCCAGTTTGGTGCTGCTCTCCATAAGTTCGTGGATCTTCTTCGAAACGGCATCAAGATCCTCCTGATGCACTTCAAACACCAGTTCATCGTGGACCTGCATGATCATTTTCACGCGCGGTTTTTCGCTTTCCAGCCAGGCATCTACAGCAATCATCGCGTGTTTGATAATGTCTGCCGCCGTACCCTGCATCGGGGCGTTGATTGCCGCACGCTCTGCGCCAGCACGACGGGCAGCGTTGCTGGACTTGATATCCGGCAGATAGAGCCGACGGCCTTCGAGCGTTTCAACATAGCCCTGCTCTTTCGCTTGTGCGCGAGTACGCTCCATATAGTCCAGCACGCCCGGGTAGCGTTCAAAATAGAGATCCATATACTTCTGGGATTCTTTGCGCGGGATATTGAGCTGGCGTGACAGACCAAAGGCGCTCATTCCGTAAATCAGTCCAAAGTTGATGGCCTTCGCGCTACGTCGTTGTTCGCTGGTGACGCTTTCCAGCGGCATGCCGAATACCTCTGCGGCGGTAGCACGGTGAATGTCTTTACCTTGTGCAAATGCCGACAACAGACCTTTATCACGCGATAGATGCGCCATGATACGCAGTTCGATTTGTGAGTAGTCGGCCGAAACAATCACATAATCTTTCGGGGCAATAAACGCCTGGCGAATACGCCGCCCTTCTTCATTGCGCACCGGAATGTTTTGCAGGTTAGGTTCCGTCGAGGACAAACGCCCGGTCGCCGTCACCGCCTGGTGATAAGAGGTGTGCACACGGCCCGTTTTCTCGCTGATCATCAGCGGCAGTTTATCCGTGTAGGTCGATTTCAACTTCGACAGCCCACGGTGCTCAAGGATCACTTTTGGCAGCGGATAATCCAGCGCCAGCTCTTCGAGAACTTCTTCGGATGTTGAAGGTGCGCCACCCGGTGTTTTCTTCAGCGGCTTAATACCCTGTTTTTCGAAGAGAATGGTCTGCAACTGTTTTGTGGATGCCAGATTGAAAGGCTCACCGGCAATCTCGTGTGCTTTCTTCTCAAGTTCCACCAGGCGCAGAGCAATCTCCGAGGAGTGCTTATGCAAAACTGCCGGGTCGATATTGACGCCATTACGCTCAATACGCGACAGGACAGGCACCAGCGGCATCTCAATATGCTGGAAAATACTTAATGGACCCGCATGCTTCTGTAGTTCCGGCCACATTTTCAGATGCAACTGGAGAGTTACGTCCGCATCTTCTGCCGCATAACGCCCGGCCAGCTCCAGATCGATTTGGTTAAAGGTCAGCTGTTTCTTACCTTTTCCGGCAATCTCTTCAAAGGTAATGGTTTTGTGCTTCAACCAACGATCAGAAAGGCTGTCCATATCATGGCGTCCGGCCACGCTGTCCAGGGTGTAGGATTCAAGCATGGTATCAAAGGCAATGCCGCGCAGTTCGATATCATAGTTTTGCAAAATACCGCGATCGAACTTCAGATTTTGCCCAACCTTGAGTGCCTTTTCGTCTTCAAGCAGCGGTTTGAGTAATTCCAGAGCCCGTTTGCAGGATATCTGCTCCGGCGCATCAAGGTAATCATGGGCAACCGGGATATAGGCCGCCACACCGGGTTCAGTCGCAAAAGATAATCCAACCAGATTAGCGCTGACGTTATCCAGGCTGTCAGTTTCGGTATCGAAAGCAAACAGCGGCGCTTTTTGCAGCTTAACAATCCACTCCTGCAACACGGACTCATCGAGAATGGTCACATAGTTATCCGCCGATAACGACGCGGCCGGAGCTTCTGCTTGCGTCTCAGCAACAGCGGTTTCCTGTGGTTTTGTCGCCGGTTTACCCCCTTTAGCCTGGAGCCACTTCCCGGCTTCCATTTCGACAATCCAGCGCTTGAATTCATACTTTTTGAACAAATCCACCAGCACTTCTGCCGCGGGCTGCTGGATTTCAAGCTGCTCGCAGGTCAGCTCCAGCTCAACATCCGTTTTAATGGTGGCCAGTTTGTAAGAGAGATACGCGAGATCTTTATTCTGCTCGAGTTTCGCGGCCATGGTTTTAGCGCCACGGAAGGAAAGCCCGGCGATCTTCTCCGGGTTGGCATAGAGGGTATCGAGCCCACCCAGCCCCTGAAGCAGGCCTTGCGCAGTCTTCTCACCCACTCCCGGTACGCCCGGAATATTGTCTGAAGAGTCACCCATCAGAGCAAGGAAATCGATAATCAGCTCTGGCGGAACACCGTATTTGGTGGCCACTTCTTCAGGCCCGAGGATCGTGTTGGTCATGGTGTTAATCAGGGTAATGCCCGGCGTCACCAACTGTGCCATGTCTTTATCGCCCGTGCTTATCAGCACCGGGCGGCCCAGTTTCTCTGCTTCGCGCGCCAGAGTACCAATGACATCATCAGCCTCAACGCCAGACACCGCCATCAGCGGCAGTCCCATCGCCCGCACCATCTCATGCAGTGGTTCAATCTGCGCACGCAAATCATCCGGCATAGGAGGACGGTGAGATTTATAGTCCTCAAATAACTCATCGCGGAACGTTTTGCCTTTGGCATCAAACACCACCGCAGCATGGGTTGGCTGATACTGCAAAATTAAGCTACGCAGCATATTCAACACCCCATACATTGCGCCGGTCGGTTCTCCCGCTGCGTTAGTCAGCGGAGGAAACGCGTGGTAAGCGCGATAGAGGTAGGATGAACCGTCAACAAGGATAAGGGGGTTTTCTGGGATCTGAACCATGATGTCCGTGCCTGTTTATCAATTTATGGCTAAAGGATGCCACAGACGGGAGAAAACATCAGTTTTTCACCGTAAATGCGAAAAAAGAATTCACGATCGGCAGGATCTTTTTCATTTTAACCTGTGGATAAGTTTGTGAATTATTTCTCACTGGCTGGATTATTGTGCATTCCTGTTGATCGTAAAAATGTATCAATCCTTTTAAATCAATACATTAAAAAATAGCAAACGATCAACTTTGCCTTTTGGTGATTATTTGCTCCATGTGGATATAAGAAAAAGACATTACTTTTTGGCTATTTTGGCAAGGACTACATGCAGGCCACCTTTCCTCAATAAACCGCGCATATTCTGGTAAAATCAGCCTCTTACGCTTCGTTAAAGTGCGTGTTTGTAATTAACTCTTTGAATAAATTAATTATGTCGAGATTGCTCTCTGTTTTCACCTTGCTGCTGAGTATCGTACTCACTATCCTGGTGACCATTCTGTGTTCCGTGCCGATTATTATTGCCGGTATCATAAAACTGCTGTTACCGGTGCCGGTGCTGTGGCGCGCTATCTCAGCATTTTGTAATTTTATGATGTACTGCTGGTGTGAAGGGCTGGCCTGGTTGTTGCGCCTGAATCCGCATTTACAGTGGGATATTGAAGGGCTTGAAGGACTGAATAAGAAAAACTGGTATCTGTTGATCTGCAACCATCATAGCTGGGCAGATATCGTGGTGCTCTGTGTCCTTTTCCGTAAACACATCCCAATGAATAAATATTTCCTCAAACAGCAGCTCGCCTGGGTGCCTTTTATTGGGCTTGCCTGTTGGGCGCTGGATATGCCTTTTATGCGTCGTTACTCACGCAGCTATTTGATTCGTCATCCAGAACGACGCGGCAAAGACGTGGATACGACTCGTCGCTCTTGCGAGAAATTTCGCTCCCATCCCACGACCATTGTGAATTTCGTTGAAGGCTCTCGTTTCACCAATGAGAAACGCCAGCAAACCCGTTCCTCATTTAATAACCTGCTGCCGCCGAAAGCGGCGGGAATTGCAATGGCATTGGGTGTGCTGGGTACGCAGTTTGATAAGCTACTGAATGTCACCCTGTGCTACCCGGAAAATGATCGAAAACCTTTTTATGACATGCTGAGCGGGAAGCTGACACGCATTGTCGTTCGCATTAATTTACTGCCGGTGACCACTGAATTACATGGGGACTATGTGAACGATAAAAACTTTAAGCGTGGCTTCCAGCAGTGGCTGAATACTTTGTGGAATGAAAAAGACCAGCAAATTGATGCCATAAAACGTGAATATAACAACGCCGGTCAATGACCGGCGTTTATATGCTTACTTCTGTTCGACCAGGAATCTTACCGTGTCAGCATACTGCTGAACGAAGATGTCCATGCTGCTGGTATCCATCCCCTGCATGTTCAGCTGATATTTACCGTTAACATACATAGCCGGAACACCGCGTAGTTGCAGGTCGGCAGCCGCTTTCTCCTGCTGAGCGACCAGTGATTTCACCACAAAACTGTTCCATGCAGCGTCATACTCTTCACCCTTCACGCCAGCCTTAATAAAGACATCTCGAATATCCGCAACTGACTGAACGGTTTGGGTTTTCTGCACCGCTTCAAACATCGGTGCCGTAATTTTATCTTCAACGCCCAGCGCGATAGCCACGGCCCATGCCTGCGTCATCTCTTTACCCAATGGGCCAAGGAATTCAACATGGTATTTGGTCATTTTGGTGCCTTCCGGCAGCTTTTGTTTCACTGCATCCGCAACGTGCCAGACATGCTCGAAATCGTAGCAGTGAGGGCAATAAAACGAGAAGAACTCAAGAACCTGCGGTTCTCCTGCAACTGGCTTGTCGAGTGTGATGTATTGCTTACCATCAGTGAATTGAGCAGCAGATGCGCTAAATGCCAGAATCATTCCAGCCAGCGCCAGCCAAATTTTCTTCATGGTTAATAATCTCCAGGATGTGTCACATTAATAAAATGGCGTTAATTGCAAAGGCGGTTCTTGTAGTGCCTTCACTTGCCAGAGAAAAGTAGACGTTTGTTCGCGCCAGTAATCTTCACCGGTTAACCACGGGAAGTTTTTCGGGAAAGCAGGATCATCCCAGCGGCGGATTATCCATGCCAGGTAGTACACCTGGCGCATCGCACGTAGTGGTTCAATCAGGCTCAGTTCCGCTGTATCAAACTCACTGAATTCTTCATAGGCCTCGATAATCGTCTCAAGCTGTATGCGTTGTTCGGCTTTGTCGCCATGCAACAACATCCACAGATCCTGGATAGCCGGACCATTTCTCGCATCATCGAGATCGACAAATAAAGGGCCATCGCGCCAGAGAATATTCCCGGCATGGCAATCGCCGTGCAGACGTAAGGTCGCAAAACGGTTATGCCACTGCGCCATCACCGCCTCAATCAGCGTATCAACAACACGCAAAAATTCATCTTTTAAGGCTGAAGGGATAAGCGCGGTCGTTTCAAAAACCTGACGAGGTTCAATCAGATACTCTTTTACACCCATATCAGGACGATGAACAAAGCGTGATTTGCGCCCCGTCTGGTGAAGACGACCAAGATAGCGCCCCACCCATTCCATTTGATCGAGACTGTCAGGTTCAAACTGACGCCCGCCTACGCTCGGGAAAACCGCATAATGGAACCCCTGGTGGGTTAATAGCGTCTGTTGGTTAAATGATAAAGGCGCGGCAACCGGCACTTCATCACTAACAAGTTCGAGGGCAAACTGATGCTCTTCGCGAATTTGATCGGCAGACCATCTTTCCGGGCGGTAGAACTTCACCACATAGCGACGACGGTCTTCATCCTGAAACTGATAGACGCGGTTCTCATAGCTGTTGAGCGGGATCAGGCCTGAATCGACCCGAATTCCCAGCTCAAACAGCGCATCCATAATGGTGTCCGGATGGAGAGTCTGGAAAGTAAAAGCGTTATGGTTCATCCCATTATCCGCAAATTTAAACGAATAACTCAGGATATCATTTCACCGCGCTTTCGGTGGCGCCTCTTACAAGCTTTTACTCTTTAATTACCCCGCGGGCACGAAGTAACGCCGTTTTGAAATCCTCTTCATAATCTTTCTTAATACCCGGGATCACGGCATCTTTCTCCGCACCGCGCATTTTCAGATGGTAGATCAGGATATCGTCACTTAAATCACTAAGTTCACCTTCGTAACCTGATTCTTTCGCCAGTTTCTGCAAGAATTGAATTAGATTTAATTCTGGCTCTTTCTGCCATTCTGGCTGAAGGAGTTCAATAACTTCATTCAGACGTTCACATTTCATGGTCGTGCTCCTTACTCTTGGTACAGACACGTTATCAGGGTCAAACCCACAATAAAAGAGGCGATAAGGTGATTGAAATGGGTACGATAACAGGCGTGATTCTGGCGGGAGGCAAAGCCTCACGCATGGGCGGGCAAGATAAAGGTCTGATTGAATTAAAAGACAAACCTTTATGGCAACATGTGGCGCATGCACTGAGGCCGCAGGTTGATAAGCTCATCGTCAGTGCCAATCGCAATCTGGAAGTTTATCGCGCCAGTGGTCTGCCCGTTATTCAGGATTGCATTGCCGATTTTCCAGGCCCACTGGCCGGAATGTTATCGGTGATGCAACAGTCAGACAGCGACTGGTATCTTTTCTCTCCCTGCGATACCCCTTTTATACCCGATAATCTTGCTGAACGTTTGAGTTCAGCCAGCCAAAACGTGTCGGCCGTGTGGGTAAACGATGGTGAGCGTGATCATCCGACGATTGCGTTAATACATCGAAAAATCGTGCCGGAACTTCAGCATTATATTGCTCAGGGCGAACGCAGAGTAATGGCTTTTTTGCACAGTTTAGGTGGCTGTTCTGTTGATTTTAGCGATACAAAAGAAGCATTTATCAATGTGAACACCCCTGAGGACCTGGAGCGTTGGGAAGAAAAAGCATGATCCCGGTACTCGCAATTGCGGCATGGAGCGGTACCGGTAAAACGACACTCCTGAAAGCGTTGATCCCGGCATTATGCGCCCAGGGTTTACGCCCGGGTCTCATCAAGCATACGCATCATGATATGGATGTCGATATGCCGGGAAAAGACAGCTACGAATTACGCAAAGCCGGTGCGGCACAGACGATGGTGGCCAGTTCTCATCGTTGGGCGCTGATGACCGAAACGCCGGATGAGCCAGAATTAGACCTCGCCTGGCTGGTGAGTCGAATGGATGCATCGACGCTGGATCTGGTGTTAGTGGAAGGCTTCAAACACGAAGCATTGCCAAAGATCCTGTTGTTTCGCCAGGGGTGCGGGCATCAAGTGGATGAGCTGACGATCGATGAGCATGTTATTGCCGTTGCCAGTGATGTGCCACTCGTTCTGGATATTCCTGTATTAAATATCAATGAGATAGCGAAGATTGTTGCGTTTATACTGCGTTGGCTTGGGCGGGATCAAGAGAAATAATCGGAACGTTTTGTTTAATTCTATAAGATTTACTGAGGACAAAAACGCAAAAAGGCCATCCGTCAGGATGGCCTCTTCACTTGTTTGATGCCTGGCAGTTCCCTACTCTCGCATGGGGAGACCCCACACTACCATCGGCGCTACGGCGTTTCACTTCTGA
>NZ_CBFFRJ010000033.1:0-41892 GCF_965644225.1 Phytobacter sp. V91
GCGGGCATCGTGAAAAATCTATGGCAAAGAAAGCCTTATGTTCTCATAACTGACGATTAAATCGCACCTTCCCTTGTGACCTGGGTTCCTAATGACGCTATTCCTTATATTAAGCCCGGCGACCCGATTAATATCCGCTATGAGGCATTTCCTGCTACCCGCTTCGGTCAGTTCTCCGCTGTTATTACCATGATATCCAGCACACCGGCCTCGCCCCAGGAGATCATGACTTATCAGGGTGCGCCGGTAAGCGCAAATAGCGCCATCCCCTGGTTCAAAGTCACGGCAAAGCCAGTAACGCAGGTCATCCACTATGAAGATAAATACCTGCCTTTAGCCAACGGGATGAAGATCCAGAGCACGTTGTTTCTGGAAAAAAGAAAAATCTATCAATGGATGTTTGCGCCATTTTTCGAAATGAAACACAGCGCGATGGGGCCGATTCATGAATCAGAATAGGGTTAAAAAGCTGTTTAAACAGCTGGATCTGACCTTGCGTCGGCGGGTACCCGTTATTCATCAGACCGAAGCCGCTGAATGTGGGCTGGCCTGCCTGGCGATGATTTGTGGGCATTATGGCAAAAATATCGATCTGGTTGCTTTGCGCCAGCAGTTTAATCTCTCTGCTCGCGGCACCACCCTCGCGAGCCTTAGCACAATAGCCGACCAGCTTAAGATGGCGAGCCGGGCGCTTTCCCTCGAACTGGATGAGCTTAATGCCTTAAAAACGCCCTGTATTATCCACTGGGATTTTAATCACTTTGTGGTGCTGGTCAGCGTCAGCCGCAATCGTTATGTCCTTCACGATCCGGCCAGAGGCAAGCGGGTGGTGAGCCGCGCGGAAATGTCGCAATATTTTACCGGTATCGCACTTGAGGTCTGGCCTGGCAGTGAATTTAGTCCGCAGACAATTAAAAACCGTATCAGCCTTAAAACGCTGATTAACAGCATCCACGGGATAAAAGGTACGCTGACTAAAATATTCTGCCTTTCCGTCGTTATCGAAACCATTAATCTTATTCTGCCCATTGGCACTCAACTTGTTATGGACCATGCCATTCCGGCCGGGGATCGAGGATTACTCCTGCTTATTTGTATCGGGCTGGTATTTTTTATTCTGCTTCGCGCTGACGTCGGTATGCTTCGGGCGTGGTCCTCGCTGGTAATGGCAACCCTTATCAACGTGCAATGGCAATCTGGCCTGCTTAATCACCTGCTGAAGCTGCCGTTAAGCTATTTTGAACGCCGTAAACTGGGGGATATTCAGTCCAGGTTTGGTTCTCTGGATGCGCTGCGTTCAACCTTTACCACCAGTGTAACCGGCGCCATTATGGACGGGATTATGGTGCTCGGCGTACTGGTTATGCTGGTGCTCTATGGGGGATATCTGACGTGGGTGGTGCTGGGTTTTACGGCGATTTATGTTCTTATGCGCCTGCTGACTTATGGCTATTATCGCCAGCTCTCAGAAGAGAGCCTGGTCCGGGGAGCACGGGCAAACTCGTATTTTATGGAAACGCTGTACGGTATTGCCACGCTGAAAATACAGGGCATGACTCAGGGGCGTGGAAAACACTGGCTGAACCTGAAAATAGATGCCATTAATTCAGGGATTAAAATCACTAAAATGGACCTTCTGTTCGGCGGCATTAACACCTTTGTGACGGCCTGCGATCAGGTGGCCATTTTATGGCTGGGAGCGGAGCTCGTTATTGATAATCAAATGACCATTGGGATGTTCGTGGCCTTTGGCGCTTTTCGCGGGCAATTTTCTGAGAAAGTCGCGTAACTGACGGCATTTTTGTTACAGCTGCGCATGATGAGTTTGCACAACGAGCGTATTTCAGACATCGCATTGCATCCGCCAGAAGCGGAAAAGCCAGAACGGGAACGGGCGGCCGGGATGACGCCCGTGGCGCTGGAAGTTGTTGATCTTAGTTACCGCTATGACAGCCAGGCTAACCCGGTATTCCAGGGGCTGTCATTTGCCATTGCCGCCGGTGAAAGTGTTGCTATTACCGGTCCATCCGGCGTTGGGAAAACCACCCTGATGAAGGTCTTATGTGGCCTGTTTGTGCCAGACGGCGGCAAAGTGATGGTGGATGGGAGCGATATTCATCAGTTAGGGGTTAACAATTATCACCAGCTCATCGCCTGCGTGATGCAGGATGATCGCCTGTTCTCTGGCTCAGTTCGCGAAAATATCAGCGGCTTCGCTCAACAGGTGGATGAGTCATGGATGATTGAATGCGCAAGGGCCAGTAATATCCACGACACCATAATGACGCTGCCAATGGGATACGAAACGCTAACGGGCGAACTGGGAGAAGGGCTATCCGGTGGGCAAAAACAGCGGATTTTTATTGCCCGGCGCTTTACCGTAAACCGGGCATTCTGTTTATGGACGAGGCGACAAGCTCCCTCGATGCCGAGAGCGAGCGCCTGGTCTGCGAGGCCATTAAAAAAATGAGCATCACCAGAGTGATTATCGCCCATCGGCAAACGACGCTGGCGACGGCAGACAGAGCAATATCGCTGGCTGTCCGCTGATTCAGAACTGGCGTCTGGCCACCAGCCAGGCGCCGATCACCAGTAACACCGCGCCGCAGACCGGCCCCACCAGCGCTTTTAGCGCTACGCCCTGGCTTCTGACGACATCCATCACCAGCCCGCCAATCAACTGGCTTGCCACCAGCACCGCGATGGTGGTTGCTGCGCCCAGATACTGGTAGCCGCTGATACTGGCAAACACAAAAAAGGAGCCGAGCAGGCCGGGGATTATCGTCCACCAGTGTACGGTCGAGGCCAGCTCGCTGAAACCGGCAGCGCCATGTTTAACCAGCAAAATGCTGACGAACAGCACAATTCCCACCAGCGAGTTGAGCAGCATGGCGATAAGAATGGTGGAGGCTGACTGGGTAATGCGCACCATCAGCATATTTTGCACCACCAGGCCAATACCTGCGGCGACGAGGAAGCACAGTGTCAGCGTCTGGTTCATCAGATAGCGTCCGGATCCTGTCGGTCATCGAGCTGTAATTGCAGGAACGTTAAATCCAGCCAGCGACCAAACTTGGTCCCCACCTGCGGCATTTGGGCGGTGAGTTTAAACCCCAGCTTCTCATGCAGATGAATGGAAGCACCGTTTTGCGACTCAATTCCGGCGACCATCACATGCTTGCCGATTTTTCTGGCTTCATCAATCAGCCTGGCCATCAGCGCCTGACCGATCTTTTTTCCCTGGTATTCCGGGTGGACGTAAACCGAGTGCTCGACGGTGTGACGGAAGCCATCAAAAGCGCGCCAGTCGCCAAAAGAAGCGTATCCCGTCACCACGCCACCCTCTTCACTCACCAGCACCGGATAGCCGAGCAGCGCACGGGCCTCAAACCAGGCAATGCGATTATCCACATCAACCGTTTTATCATTCCAGATAGCGGCGGTATGCAGTACGGCGTGATTATAGATTTCAGCAATGGCCGCGCAGTCTTCTTTTAACGCAAAACGAATGTTCATGGTTGAACCTCAGTGGTTGTACACTATAGTATTACGATATGAATACTATCTCAGACAATATAAATCAACGGATCAGTGCGCGAATTCGCATTGAGCGTGAATCCCGGGGCTGGTCACTCAGCCATCTGGCCGAACGGGCAGGGGTTTCCCGTGCCATGATCCATAAAATTGAACGGGGCGAAAGCAGCCCGACCGCCACCTTGCTGGCGCGTCTCTCTGGTGCTCTGGGGATCAGTATGTCCACGCTGATTGCCCGTGCGGAAATGCAGGAGGGAAGACTGCTGCGTTTTGCTGACCAGCCCGTCTGGCGCGATCCGCAGAGCCACTATCTGCGCCGCCATATCTCCCCACGCAGTGATTTGCCTATTGACCTGGTGCAAATTGAATTGCCCGCAGGCAGTGATATCCCTATGCCTGCATCGGCTTATCTGCATGCCCGGCAGCTAATCTGGCTGCAGGAGGGGGAGCTGGTGTTTGTAGAAGGAGAGATCCGCCACGAAATGCAGGCGGGTGATTGTCTTGAACTGGGGCCGCCTAATGACTGCCGCTTCGTCAATGAGTCCGCTGAGAACTGCCGCTACCTGATTGTGCGCTTAAATCCCGGCAACGCGTAAAGTCAGCGTCTCTGTCGGTCCGCCATCCGCTTCTGCATCTTTGTATCCCTTAAGAGCGCGCACATCCGGAGGATACATCCTATTATCTATAGATAATTTTTCGGCACAGGAGCGCTGCATGAAGCAAGAAAGTGAACATAACCGCCGCTGGGTACTGGCCAGCCGCCCGCATGGCGCGCCGGTTGCGGACAATTTTCGGCTGGAAAAGGAGTCCATTGCGGCGCCAGAAGAGGGCCAGCTACTGCTGCGCACCGTCTTTCTTTCCCTCGACCTTTACATGCGTGGACGAATGAGCGATGCGCCGTCCTATTCTCCGCCCGTCGCCATCGGGGAGGTCATGTGCGGGGGGACGGTGAGCCGGGTGGTGCATTCCCGTCACAAACACTTTCGCGAAGGTGAGTGGGTGCTGGGCTACAGCGGCTGGCAGGATTATGCGATTTCCAGCGGTGACGGATTAGTGAAGCTTGGCGATAACCCGCAGCACCCCTCCTGGGCGTTGGGCATTCTCGGGATGCCGGGCTTTACTGCCTATATGGGCCTGCTGGACATTGGACAACCCAAAGCGGGCGAAACCCTGGTGGTGGCGGCTGCAACCGGGCCGGTGGGCGCGACTGTTGGGCAAATCGGCAAACTGAAAGGCTGCCGGGTGGTGGGTGTTGCAGGCGGTGCAGAGAAATGTCGCCATGCTGTTGAAGTGCTGGGGTTTGATGCCTGTCTGGACCACCGGGCCGCGGATTTCGCCTGGCAACTGGCGGCACACTGCCCGAACGGTATCGATATTTATTTTGAAAATGTCGGTGGCGCCGTGTTCGATGCGGTTATGCCATTATTGAATACTTCTGCGCGCATTCCATTATGTGGGCTGGTCAGTGGTTATAATTCGATCGATTTACCCACTGCTCCTGACCGGGTGCCATTATTGATGGCCACATTATTGAAAAAACGCATACGGTTGCAGGGCTTTATTATCAGCCAGGATTATGGTCACCGTATTGATGAATTTCAGCGGGATATGAGCCAATGGATAGCAGAGGGTAAGATCCATTATCGTGAACAGATAACTGAAGGTCTGGAAAGTGCCCCTGAATCATTTATTGGTATGCTGGCCGGAAAAAACTTTGGTAAAGTGGTGATACGTACCGGTTCTGACAACTAAATTGATGATGACGGTGAAAACCGTCATCATATTTCGTGCAAAATTTTTAAAAACAGCTTTAATTAACTATGCATAAGGAATTGATGACCTTGTCGGTTGTGGTTCCTGGTAGTTGTGCATAATAAATAACTATTCGTTCTAACATTTGCGTTACAATCCAATACCAGGCATGCATTTGCATATTATATCCTATGGACATTACGATTCTGGACACGCTACCAGGCTGATAATTAATAAGATTTTTTACAGGATACTCACATGCTTGATTTGGAAAAAGCGCAGCGGACGAGCCTTACTATGCAGGTAGAGGTCAGTCTGAAAAGCGCGCTTATTATTGGCGCTCTTAAACCCGGCGCCCGACTCATTACGAAAGAAATTGCGGATCAGCTCGGCACCAGTATTACTCCCGTCAGGGAAGCGTTACTGCGTCTTGTTTCGGCTGGGGCACTTCATGCGACTCCGGCGCAGGCTTTTTTAGTGCCTGATGTAACTCTGGAACGCTACAGCGAAATTAATCATATTCGTAAAAACCTCGAAGGAATGGCGGTGCGTGCTGCGAGTCAAAATATGACTCCGGCAATCCTTCATGAATTACGTAGCCTGGCAGATGTTTTTCATGAAGCAGTAAAAAGTGGCAATACTGAACTTTTTTTACAAACTAATCGTGTATTCCGTTTTGCTGTTTATCAATATGCCGGAATGCCGACGCTAACCGCTATTATTGAACAACTATGGGTACGTATTGGCCCATGTTTTAATTATCTTTATCCTTCATCTAATGAGTTAAGCCGCGGACATGATTACGGTGATTTATTAGCCGCTCTCGAACAGGGGGATGGAGCCACCAGCGAGAAAGCACTGTGGCGGGCAATTGATGATGGCGCTATCATTTTGCGCAAGCAATTTTATAGCTGACGGATAATAAGCCAGTGAAATAATGCAATAAAATTTGATGATCGCCCCATGCTCCTCACTGAAAATTTGCCCTGGAGGAGCATGAACTTCACATTTTTCTCGCAAATCCAGGTTTCTCCCTGAACATCTGCAATGACGTGCCGATAACCTGATGGTGCGCGGTAAGGCGCTAACATTGATGTGATGCAAGGAGTCCCGGATGTCTTTCAGCCAAGGGTTGAGCAATATTAATATCAGCAAAAAGTTGTCAGTTGGCTTTGGTGTGGTTCTGTTTCTGGTTGCCATTGCTACCGTTTTGAGCGTACTACGATTTAAAGAAATCCGCGACGTATACGAAAAAACCAACCTGATTTATAACGTCAATATCGAGGTCTTTCAGGCCAAAATAAACCGTCTTAAGTACCTCTACGGTGATGAGAAAGCCGGGGAGTTGATGGCCGGGTTCGTGAAAAACGCCGCACAATTAACCGACAGCGCTGAGCAGATGAGCTGGACGGAGAAAGAGGGCAATTATCTTAGCGCTCTCAACCAGAGCCTGGCCGGATTCCAGACCAGCGTAGCGGAAATGCAACAGACGACCAGCGCCCTTAATGCAGTCCGTCATTCGATGGACGAGCTGGCAGCTCAGGATCAGAAAGCACGCATTACTTCCCTGGTCCGCACGCCGGTTGAGGACAGCGCAGTCACAGCGCAGGTCTTTGATCAACTGATTAATATCAGCAGTGTGCGTGACGCTGCCCTGGTGCTGCGTTTTAGTCCGACTACCGAAGCGCGCGAGACGCTGGACAAACGTTTTAATGACACCAAATCTTCAGTGCAGGCGCTTTCCGCCCAGCTTCCGGGCGAGCTTCAGTCGTCCCTGAATGCGCTCTGGAATGACACGGCCAGCTATTACGCCCTGAGCCTGGAGTACTCTGCCGCAGTGCAGGCTGCCAAAGTGGCAGAAGACAAAGTGAAAGTGTCCGGTGACGAAAGCAGCGCCAACATTAAGCAGCTTCTTGGGCTGGTTAAGACGCACAACGATGCGCTGGCGAATACGTCCAGTACCATCACCGCGATTATCGGTCTGATTGCTATCCTGATTGGTATCTTTGTTTCCTGGTGGATCATCCGCCAGATCACCCGTCCTGTCGTGCATAACCTGGCACTGGCGGAACGCATCGCCAGCGGCGATCTCAGTTCGCAGATAACCGCACACAGCAACGATGAGCTGGGCAAACTGACCGGTGCAATGGGCCGGATGAACAGCAAACTGCGCGAGATGATTTCCGAAGTACGCAACAGCGTGTCTCAGGTTTCCCGTGCCGCCAGCGAAATTGCCGAGGGTAATACCGATTTATCTTCCCGCACCGAGCAGCAGGCCGCAGCGGTAGTGGAAACCGCAGCCAGTATGGAAGAGTTAACGGCAACGGTGAAAAATAACGCCGATAACGCCCGTAACGCCAGCCGTCTTGCGGCGCAGGCCTCAACCACCGCAAGTGAAGGCGGCCAGGTGATGCGTGAAGTGGTGACCACCATGAACGACATCAACACCAGTTCAGGGAAAATCGCCGATATCACCGCGGTTATCAACAGTATTGCCTTCCAGACCAACATTCTGGCGCTCAATGCTGCGGTCGAAGCCGCGCGTGCCGGGGAGCAGGGGCGTGGTTTTGCGGTAGTGGCCAGCGGAGTGCGTAATCTGTCCCAGCGCAGTTCACAGGCGGCGAAGGATATTGAGCATTTGATCAGCGAGTCGGTATCACGGATCACCAAAGGCAGCGACCTGGTGGTGAAAGCCGGGGCGACCATGGATGAAGTGGTGCAGTCCGTGACCCGGGTCAACGATATTATGGGCGAGATTTCCTCTGCCTCTGAAGAGCAGAGCCGGGGTATTGAGCAGATCGCGCGTGCGGTCAGTGAACTTGACAGCACCACGCAACAGAATGCGTCCCTGGTGAGCGAGTCCTCATCCGCTGCCGGTTCGCTGGAAGAGCAGGCCCGCCTGCTGGAGCAACTGGTTGCCACCTTCCGTCTGGAGGCGGGTGCGGCGCCAGCTTCTTCTGCGCCGCCACTGTTACGCCCGACGCTGAAATCAACGCCAAAAAGCAGCGCGCCAGCCAGCAGTTCTGACAATGATGACGGCTGGACGACCTTCTAAATTCTAAAAATAACAGGGGGCATTGTTGCCCCCTAACCACATTTAAAACAACGTATTACTCAAACCGATACGCCACCGACAGCCCGACACCATAATTGCGCCCCGGCGCCGGTTCGTAATAACGGCCATTTGATTCATTAACAATCACTGAACCGACATATTCACGGTCGAACAGATTGTCCACGCGGGCAAACAGATCCATTCCCCAGTTGCCCACATTGAGTTTATAGCCGCTGTTAAGACCGACAACCGTCCATGACGGCGCGATCGCGGTGTTTTCATCATCGGCGGCAATGTTGCTCAGATAACGAATATCCGCCCCGGCGTACCAGCCGTCCTCCGGCACATATCCCAATGACGCAAAGCCCATATTGCGGGCGATACCCGGAATACGGTTGCCCTGACAGTCGCTGTCGCTACAGACATCGTCACTGCGGTAGGTGGCATCAAGATATGTCCAGGCCACTTTGGCTCGCCAGTCACCGGCAAACTGCTGATCGAACGACAGCTCCGCGCCCTGACGGCGGGTTTTACCAGCATTTTTATAGGTTGTACGCCCGCCGCTGCTGGTGGCGGTGACCAGCTCATTATCGGTATCAGTACGGAACAGCGCGGCACTCAGCAGACCGTTGCCAATACGGGTTTTACTGCCGATTTCCAGCGTGTCACTGGTTGCAGGTTTGAGACCGAAATTTAGCCCGCTTTGCCCGTCGGCGCGGTAAGAGAGTTCGTTAATGGTCGGTGTTTCAAATCCGCGCCCGGCAGCGGCGTACAGGTTCCAGCCATCGGTAAGCGCGTATTGCAGTGAGCCTGCGGGGAGCCATTTGTGGTAGTTGGCTTCGCCGCTGTCATCGCCATTTGTCGCCGTGATATAGCGATCGTTTGAATCAAACCAGACGGAGCTGTAACGCACGCCTGCATCCAGCGACAGGCGGGATGTTAACTGCCACTGCGTTTGCAGGTAGGGATCGAGGTTCCACATCAGATTGCGTTCGTTACGGCGTAAATCCCCCTGTTGCCCGTACTGCGGCACACCGTTTGCCATCACAAAGTTCTCATAGCCTTTACGCTGTTCGCTCATATTCTCGTAGTTCAGCCCGCCGGTCAGCGTCACTGGCACCAGCCACTCGTCTTTATGCGTCCAGCGGGTATCAACCCCCTGATAGTGACGCGTCAGGCTGATAACGCCCCCCGCGTGGGTGGGATTAAGCTGCGGCGCGCGAGGGATCGACTGGAACTGCGTGGTTTCACGTTCTCCGGCGTACATCGTCAGGCTGATGTTATCCTGCGCGCCTGCCTGGTAGTCGTAACGCAGACCTGCCTGGGTCTGTTTCACCGTCTTACGGGTGTTGTACTGTTCAGCGCGCGGCGACTGGCGCGGATTATCACGCCACTCATCCCGGGTCAGGCCGCCAGGATCCTGGGCTTTGATATCAACACTGTTAAACATCAGCGTCAGTTTACTGACATCGTTAATGCGCACACCCAGGCGGGCGTTGGCGAGATTCTTACGCGCAGCGCTGCGGTCGCGATAACCGTGGGTGGTGAAACGGGTAGTAGAGACGTTGTAGTCCACATCGCCCGCGTGAGTGCCATCGCCAACCGCACCGGTTGCTTTGGTGCCATAACGCCAGCTTCCATAGCTGCCGTAGTAGCTGCTGGCTTCAATTTTGGTTGGCTGGCGGCCTGTTTCCGTTGTCACATTGATGACGCCGCCGGAGGCATTGCCATACAGGGCGGAGAAGGGGCCGCGCAGAACCTCAACGCTGTCCACGCTGTTAAGGTCGATATTCGATGTCTGCCCCTGACCATCCGGCATGGTCGCCGGAATACCATCGACATACAGACGAATGCCGCGCACGCCGTAGGTTGAACGTGAACCAAAACCACGAATGGAAAGCTGAAGATCCTGAGCATAGTTCTGGCGGTTCTGCACCTGTAATCCCGGTACGCTTGCCAGTGATTCTGACAGGTTAATTTGCGGTGTCGCCTGACGGATATCTTCTCCGCTAACCACACTGACCGCAGCAGGCGTATCCAGCTCGGAAACAACCTGAGGGGTGGCGCTGATAACCATGGTCTGCTCATTATCGGCGGACCAGGCCGCAGAACTCAGCAGTGCAGGCAGGATCAGGGCAATTCTTGAGATAGCGAAAGTGTTCATAAGTTGACCAGAATAAAAACGAACCAAATGGAACATGTCGGCAATGTTAATATTTTTGACAAATTATGAAAACCTTAACGGCACATTAGGTTAATACAAAGTGCAGAAAAAATGGAGAAGGGTAAAGGTTGTGTAATTCCCTCTCCACAATGTTACATATAATGATTACTATTCTCAGTTGAGAGGCGATGCCATGACGTCGCCGAAACGGCAGCATGTGAAGCAGTTATCAACGTTTTTATCAAAGGGAGTCGTCATGTCTTTACGTCATTTATGCACGCCGCGTCTGCGCGGTTCTTTGCTTCTGGGTTCACTGCTGTTTGCCGGAGCATTCAATGCCCAGGCGGCAGATGAAATGCTGCGTAAAGCCGTGGGCAAAGGTGCTTATGAGATGGCCTACAGCCAGCAGGAAAATGCGTTGTGGGTCGCCACCTCGCAAAGCCGCAAAACGGATAAAGGCGGCATTGTCTATCGCCTTGATCCTGTTTCACTGGAGGTCACTCAGGCTATTCATAACGACCTGAAACCCTTTGGCGCGACAATCAACAATAAAACCCAGACGTTATGGTTTGGTAATACCACCAACAGCACTGTGACGGCGATGGACGCCAAAACCGGCGATGTGAAAGGCCGTCTGGTTCTGGATGCGCGTAAACGCGGTGAGGGTGTTCGTCCTCTGCAACCCCGTCAGTTGACCGTTGATGAAACCACCAACACTGTCTATATCACGGGGATCGGCAAAGAGAGCGTGATTTGGGTGGTGGATGGCGAGTCAATGAAACTGAAAACCACCATCACCAATACCGGCACCTTCAGCACCGGTCTTGCGATTGATGCCGCGGCCAAACGTCTTTACAGCACCAATGCCGATGGTGAACTGGTCACTATTGATACCGCCACCAGTAAAGTGCTGAGTCGCAAGAAATTGCAGGACGATGGCAAAGAGCATTTCTATCTTAACCTGAGCCTCGATACTGCCGGGCACCGCGCCTTTGTGACCGACTCAAAAGCGCCGGGAGTGCTGGTGGTGGACATTCGCGATGGCAAGGTGCTGGAGAAAATTTCCGCCCCTGAGTCGCTGGCGGTGCTGTTTAACCCTGTTCGCAATGAAGCCTATGTCACCCATCGTCAGGCAGGCAAAGTCAGCGTTATCGACGGCAAAACTTACAAAGTGGTGAAAACCTTCGATACCCCAACTTACCCGAACAGCCTGGTGCTCTCTGCGGATGGCAAAACGCTTTATGTCAGCGTGAAACAAGCCTCAACCAAAGAGAAAGAAGCCAGCGATCCGGATGATGTTATCCGTATCGCACTCTGAGTTTGATGCGATAAAAAAAAGCCAGCCGGTGAACGCCTGGCTGGCTTTTTTACTGCATAACGCAATATTACTTCGCGGTTTCTTCCACCAGCGGCGTTACTGTCTGTTGCTCATCCTGTACGACAGGCGCCGTGCTGTGGATGGCGGCAACGCGTTTACGCACGCCAAACCAACCGGCAACCAGCAGAATCACCAGCAGAGGAATGGAGCCGATGGTCAGGGTGCCGTTCGGGTAATCAAACGCCATCAGCACCAGCACGCTGAACAGGAACAGCAGGGTAAGCCATGACGTGAAAGGCGCGCCCGGCATTTTAAAGCTGACTTCTGCAGCCCGGCCTTCTTTGATGGCTTTACGCAGACACATCTGACAAATCACAATAAACGCCCAGGAGGCGATGATGCCCACTGACGCCTGGTTAAGTACGATTTCGAAGACCTGAGCCGGAACCAGATAGTTCAGGAACACGCCCACCACGTACACTGCCAGCGTCGCAAGGATCCCCGCGTAAGGCACATGCTGTTTGCTCATTTTGGACATGAACTGCGGCGCAGAACCGCCCATCGACATTGAGCGCAGAATACGACCGGTGCAGTACAGGCCGGAGTTCAGGCTCGACAGCGCGGCGGTCAGTACCACGATGTTCATCACATCGCCCATATAAGGCACGCCGAGTTTTGAGAAGAAGGTGACAAACGGGCTCTGACCTGGCTGGTAGGCCGTCCACGGCAGCAGCAGTACCAGCAGCACCACGGAGCCAACATAGAACAGGCCGATACGCCAGATAACGCTGTTGATTGCTTTTGGTACGGTTTTCTCCGGGTATTTACATTCGCCCGCCGCGGTGCCCACGAATTCAATAGAGGCAAACGCGAAGACCACGCCCTGGATAAGCACCAGCGCTGGCAGCAGACCGTGCGGGAAGAAACCGCCGTTATCGGTGATCAAGTGGAAACCGGTAGTATTGCCATCCAGCGGTTTACCGGAGCCGAGGAAGATGGTGCCCACGACCAGGAAGGCGACAATGGCGAGGACTTTCACCAGCGCGAACCAGAACTCCATTTCGGCGAACCACTTAACGCCAATCATATTCATGGTGCCAACAATGGCCAGAGCGCCGAGCGCGAACACCCACTGCGGGACATCGCCAAAGGCGCCCCAGTAATGCATATATAACGCTACGGCGGTGATGTCGACGATCCCGGTCATTGCCCAGTTAACGAAGTACATCCAGCCTGCAACGTAGGCGGCTTTCTCACCCAGAAACTCACGGGCATAGGAGACAAAACTGCCGCTGGAAGGGCGGTGTAAAACCAGCTCGCCCAACGCACGCAGAATAAAGAAAGAGAAGATACCGCAGACCAGATAGACGATCGCCAGTGATGGTCCTGCCATCTGCAGACGCGCACCCGCGCCCAAAAACAATCCTGTACCAATTGCGCCGCCGATAGCAATCATCTGCACCTGACGGTTACCCATCGCCTTGTTATAGCCCTCTTCATGAGAGTTTAACCAGCGTCGTTTCGCGGCCTGATGGTCCGCCGCGTTATTCTCTGTTTTTTTCATTTTGTACCTGTTGACCTGTCTGTCTGACCCTTTGGGGTAACCTTGCCCCCGACAACGCGCCTCACCAATGGTTTGCTCTGTCGGGAAAGTGTCCTGCCTTTTCCATCTTTTTTACCCAGGAATAAGACACAACATGGCGGAGCATCCTACCCGCAATCGTTTTCCGACGCAAAAGATACCAGAGGAAAATATGATGATGATAAGTTGAATTTGTGACGCCGCCAGCAGGCAGTAGAGTAAGCGATTAGAATTGGCGAAAAATGCAGCAGGAATGACTAATCATGCAAAATAATTAGCAGATGAAGCATAAGTGCTGGTGATGATTGTCTGAACGCTGCTTCACACCTGGTGAAGCAGCATCTGTCAGGATCAGACCGTCGCAGGGGTTAATTTAATGCGTTCCAGCGGGCCAACAATAAAGATATACGAGAACAGGCCAATCAAACCCATCGACCCGACGTACAGAATGGCGTAATCAAACGACTGGGTGGCGGAGAGGATCACCCCAATCACCAGCGGCGTGATGATACTGGCCATATTGCCACACATATTGAAGACCCCACCGGCAACGCCGAGCATCTCTTTCGGGGAGGTGTCGCTGAGGACACACCAGCCCAGGTTGCCAAAGCCTTTGGCAAAGAAGGCGAGGCTCATCGCGGCAATCACTACCACTTCCGACTGGGTGTAGTTGGCAATGACAATCACGCAGGAGAGCAGCATCCCACAGATAACCGGCAGCTTACGCGCCACCGTCAGGCTGTAACCTCGTCTCAGTAACCAGTCGGAGAATACGCCTCCCAGCAAACCACCGATAAACCCGGCGATGGCCGGAATACTGGCGATAAAACCGACTTTCAGAATCGACATGCCTTTGGCCTGGTATAAATAGGTCGGGAACCAGGTCAGGAAGAACCAGGTAATAGAGGTGACGCAGAACTGGCCAATATAGACCCCGAGCATCATGCGGTTGACGCAAACGCTTTTGATCTGTGCGAGGGTTATTTTCTCTTTTTTGCTGGCGCTGCCGAGAGTGGGTTCTCCGCCGCCTTCGCGAATATAGTCCAGCTCCTGCTGATTAATTTTCTTGTGTTGCATCGGGTCGCGGATTTTGGCCAGCCAGACAATCCCCAGCACCACGCCAATGGCGCCAATATAGTAGAAGACGTAGTGCCAGCTCATATTGTGCAGGATAAGCGTCATCAGCGGCGTTACTATGCCCAGCGAAATATATTGCGCGGCCTGGTAAACCGCCGTGACAAACCCACGTTCTTTATTCGGGAACCACTGGACGCTTAAGCGACTGTTGGCCGGAAAGGCGGGGGCCTCAATCGCGCCCATCAGCAGACGCAGAATAACCAGAACAATTAATGGACTGGCAAACAGATAAATGGTGCCCTGGAACATAGTGACAAATGACCAGCCAATAAGCGCGCAGCCATAAACCAGTCGGGAGCCGTATTTATCGAGCAGCCAGCCGCCAGGGATTTGCATTATGACGTAGGAGATACCAAAGGCTGAAAAGCCAGCCCCAGCGCCTGTGGGTCAAAACCTAACTCTTTACTCATAATAGGGGCGACGACGGAAAGCGTTGCCCGGTCGGCATAATTAAATACGGTGGCAAGAAATAAGAAAATAAGAATACCGTGACGCACATTAGTGCGCTGAATAACATTACTCATTATCGAATCCTCGGCGAGGGATGAACCCCGGCGTAGTGTATTAACGGGAATGTCCCGTCAGGCTTTTTACTCAGCGGCGTTTTCCGTAAGGCAAGCGGCGCGCTTGCCTGTCAGGGCGACTGCGTAGGGCATGGGTTTTTCGGCATAAAGGCAAACACCCTTATTGGCATCTGAGGTCATGCAGCACTCCTTTTATATAATAATGTTTGCGCTAACATTATTATTAAATGTGGAAGGCGAGATCCAGAGGGAGAGGGCAAATATGTATGAATGATCACACAATAATGCGGCTTTTAAGCTGATCTTAACGCAAGCACGAAAAACTATTCTTCGGCGCAATAATTAAGGCTTAAATGATAGCGATAACAATAATGGGTTTAACTGGCAAATAATGTAAAGCGAAAGGGGGATTATAAGCAGGGGGAAATAAAAAGCGCTGCTCCGTCGGGAGGACAACCATATGGCGGGGCAGCGTGGAATATGTATACCCTGAGTTCCGTCTGAATGATTACGGGTATCGCATCCTATTTAGAACAACATAATGAAATAAGACGGGAGAGTATCCCGTCTTTATTACGACTACGGACGTTTGCCGAATTCGCAGCTCTGCTGCGTCCAGATACGCGCCTGCTCGCTGATGCTGAAGCCCAGACCGTGGCGGTCAGAAACATACATACGGCCATCGCGCAGTTCAAGTTGCTCGTTGAACAGCGGGTTCAGCCATTCGAAATGCTCCAGCCACGGCTCAAGCGGGTAAGCTGCGGACAGGTGCAGGTGCACTTCCATCGCAAAATGCGGCGCCAGTTTACGCCCGTGTTTGGCGGCCAGATCCATAATTTTCAGGAACGGCGAGATACCGCCCACGCGTGGGGCATCCGGCTGCACGAAGTCGCTGGCATTGCCAAGGATCAGTTGCTCATGCTCACGGAAGCTGGTCAGCATTTCACCGGTGGCAATCGGGGTGTCCAGGGCGGCAGCAAGCTGTGCGTGACCTTCCACGTCGTAAGCGTCAAGCGGCTCTTCAATCCACACCAGGTTGAACTGCTCCATTTTGCGACCCATACGGATAGCGGTTTCGCGATCCCACTGCTGGTTGGCATCAACCATTAACGGGAAATCATCGCCCAGCGCTTCGCGCACGGCTGTCAGGCGGCGAATATCTTCTTTGGTGTCCGGCTGGCCGACTTTAATTTTGATCCCGCCGATACCGTTTTCACGTGAAATGATCACGTTTTTCAGTACCTGATCCAGCGGAGTATGCAGGAAGCCGCCGGAGGTGTTGTAGCACTGAACCGAATCGCGGTGCGCGCCCAGCAGTTTTGCCAGTGGCAGGCCCGCGCGTTTGGCTTTCATATCCCACAGGGCGATGTCGATAGGGGAGATGGCCTGTACCGCCATGCCGCTACGACCCACGGACGCGCCCGCCCACAGCAGTTTGGTGTAGATTTTATCGATATCGCTGGGATCTTCGCCCAGCAGATTGTCTGCAATCTCTTTCGCATGGGCGTAAATCCCCTGGCCGCCTGCGCGCTTGGAGTAGCTGAAGCCCACACCTTCGAAACCATCGCGGCTACGAATTTCGGCGATGATGATGGCAACCTCGGTCAGCGGCTTCTGACGACCAGTCAACACCTTGGCATCACTGACAGGGGTTGCCAGCGGCAGGAAGGCGAGGGAGAGTTTTACCCATTCAATACGGTCGCCGGTTTCAGCGGCAGTTTTCGCACCCTGCATCTTGGCGTAGGTAACGGCATCAGAATTAGCACTAACAGTCATGATTAGCTCCTGTGGAGAGGTATTAATGTTTGCGCTAACATTAATAATCCTGACCTTGCATTTATGCCAGTGCTTTGCCGTCAATATGTACAGTTCGTCACAATAAATCGCTGTAAATGATGGCTTGATGTGACTTGTGTCACATTATTATGAGCTGAAGGGCATTGCCTGATTTTTTATGATAGCGATAACATTAATCTCGATAAGGGAACATATAACATACTGATTTTGCACATATCACGGAATGTTGGATGAAAGGCGAATAAATCTAACAAATCGCTTATAATCCCTGTCACAAAAATAAAGCCGTTGTGAGCAACTATGTCGAAAACCTCTCGTCCTGTACCACCACGTGCACCTACGCTTGAAGATGTCGCCCGTACAGCGGGGCTGTCTTCTATGACCGTGAGCCGGGCACTGAATACCCCGCAACTGGTCCGTCCTGGCACGGTGGAGAAAGTCCTCGCGGCGGTAAAAGCGACCGGCTATATCCCTAACGCCCTGGCGGGAGGGCTGGCTTCCCGACGCAGCAAGCTGATTGCTGTCGTCGTACCGCAAATCAATAACAGTATGTTTGTCGATACCATTCAGACCATCAGCGATGAACTGGCCGAGCGTGGCTACCATATGCTGTTGTGTGTGGCGGGTTACACTCAGGACAATGAGGCGGAGCTGGTGGCGACGCTGTTGTCCCGTCGTCCTGACGGCATTGTCCTGACCGGCATTCATCACTCTACCGAGCTTAAACGGGTGATCCTCAATGCCAGCGTTCCGGTGGTGGAGATCTGGGATCTGACGCCCACGCCGCTGGATATGCTGGTGGGTTTCTCCCATGAGAAAGTGGGGGAGGCGACGGCAGAATATTTGCTGCGTAAAGGTTACCGCCACCCTGGTTTACTCTGGACGGTGGATAATCGTGCGGCCCTGCGCCGCAGTGGGCTGACCGATGCCCTCGCACGCAACGGGATTACCGGTTGCCCGGCTATTGATGTCGCACTGCCTGCCCGTTTTGTCTCCGGTCGCCAGGGGTTGGGCAACTTACTGGCGGCGGGCGAGTTCGATGTGATTGTGTGCAGTTCGGACACCCTGGCGCAGGGGGCGATTGTTGAAGCCCAGTCCCGGGGCTTACGGGTGCCTGAGGATCTGGCGGTGATTGGCTTTGGCGATTTAGATTTTGCCGGGGATACCTGGCCGTCAATTACGACCGTCAGCGTCGATCGTCATGCTATTGGTCACCGCGCGGCAACCCTGCTTGCCGACAGCATTGAAGGGATTGCGCCACAGGATGCGGTGGTGGATATCGGTTTTCACTTTGTTGAGCGCGAGTCTGCGTAATGTTATGAAAATCAATGTGATTGGAACCAGCGGTAGCGGGAAATCCACCTTGTCCCGCCGCCTGGCGGCACAGCTTAATGTGCCTTATATCGAAATGGACAGCCTCTACTGGTTGCCTGACTGGCAGGGGCGCAGCGACGAGGCAATGAACAGCCTGCTGGTCGCCGCACTCGAAAAGCCCGGCTGGGTGCTGGACGGCAATTATAACCGTACCCGGGATCTCAAGTGGCGTGATGTTGAGGTGATTGTCTGGGTGGATTATGGTTTCTGGCGCACATTACGCCAGGCCGTGATGCGCGCAGCCAGACGGGCCTGGAAAAAAGAGGAGCTCTGGGCCGGGACCGGCAACCGGGAGAGTTTTCGCCGCTCGTTTTTTAGCCGTGAATCTATCATTATCTGGACACTCAAAACCTGGCGTAATAACCGCCGGCGCTATGCCGCTGATATGGCAAATCCACGTTATCAACATCTGCGTTTTGTGCGTATTACCGGCCCACAGCAGGCCGACACATTTCTTGCAAGTCTGACAAAACAAGGAACAGACCATGCCACACATTGATATTAAATGTTTTCCCCGTGACCTGAACGATGAACAAAAAACCGCACTGGCGGCCGATATCGCCGAGACGATCGCTCGCCACCTCGGCAGCAAAGACAGTTCCATTAGCGTGGCATTAAATCATGTGGAGCCTGAAGCGTGGAAAAGTGAGGTCTGGGATACTGAAATCGCCCCCAATATGGCGAGTTTAATTAAAAAGCCTGGCTACGAGATGTAATTGCCGCGCAGGCTTTTGCACTGCCGCCCGGTGAAATGCCCATTACCCCGGCGCTTTCACCGTTCTGCCGCTGGTGACAAAATTACCGCCCCCGAGATGATGCAGGCTGTTAAGCTTATCGTCATCAAACTGCCAGTGGCCATTAATAAAAGCGCGTTCATCGGCGGCGGCGGCCACCACTTCGCCAAACAGGGTGTCATATTTCTCCTGGGCGGCGGTGGCAGGCAGCAGACGACACTCCATCCAGGCCAGGCATTTTTCTTCAATGATCGGCAGGCCGAGCACCGGGCCTGAAATTGCCGGAATGCCGTAACAGTTAAACTTATCTTCCTCACGCCCGGTGACGCTCCCCACGGCATAAGTCCAGTTGGCGGCGGCAACGCCGGGTATCACGATACCAAACATACCGCTGCGCTCAATCAGCTCCCGCGACCATGCGCTTTTGTCCACCACAATGGCAATACGCGGGGGTGAAAACTCAACGGGCATTGACCAGGCGGCCGCCATCACATTGCGGCGATCGATGCTGTCATCCCGGCTGGTTATCAGTATGGTCGGCCCGTGATTTAACAGGCGGCTGGCATGTTCGAGTGATACCGGGCGGAAATAGCGCATAACAAATCCTTAAGTTCAATAATTACAGCCAGTAAAGCACAGACTTCAGGAGACCACACTGCCGGTGTTTTTTGGTCCACCGGCCCTGGCCACCACAATCTGGCCGCGACCTCGCTCCTTGGCCAGATACAGCGCAAGATCTGCCGCACGGATCAAGTTAGTGGCCCTCGCATGCTGCGGCCAGGTTGCCAGCCCAATGGAGACGGACACCGGGCCAATATCATGGGACTCGTACAGAATATGGTGGGTGAGCACGTTGTGCAGCAGCTGCTCGGCCAGTTTGCGGGCGTTTTCCTCGGTGGTATCCGGCAGCATAATCAGAAACTCTTCGCCGCCGTAGCGGAAGGCCGTACCCCGATCGCCAAGGGTTTCCACCAGCAACTGGGCGATTTCTCGCAGCACTTTATCACCCGCTTCATGGCCGTGGCTGTCATTGAGTTTTTTGAAATAATCAATGTCCAGCATCAGGCAACTCAGGCAACTGTTGCTGGTCATTGCCATATCGATCATTGAGCGCAATGACTCTTCCAGGTTGAGGCGATTACGCAGCCCGGTGAGCGGATCGTGGGCGGCTTTTTCGGTCAGGGTATCGCGCAGTCCCTGATTAGCCAGCGCCAGGGCGAGAGTCTCCGCCATCAGCTCAAGGTAGGCGTAGGGCGGTTCTTTCGCCTGGTCCGGCTGGTCGAAGGTCAACAGGCCAATGGTTTTGTTCTGGGCGATCAGCGGTACGCAAATAGCGCGGGCCGCAAGCTCCGGCACAATATGTTCGCACGGCATATCCACCGAATCACGGGACGGGCAATGCAACTGGCCGCGCTTCAGCGCCCAGCAGGCGTCAGGTAAGAAGGGGGCGTCTTCCCCCGCAGGCAGCAGCCAGCGAGTGGCGGATTTCATCCTGTTGGTACGCGCATCAAGGATATACAGGCGGCCTGGCAAGTCCGGTATAATCCGTGGCGCAAAACGGCTAACCACCCGGATGATCCCGCTCTGGGAATCACATCCCTGCAAACGCTGGGTCATCCTTGCCAGCAGGGTACGTGAAGCCCATTCCGCGTCACGCTCCTGCTCCAGTCGCTGGCGGGCAAGGCCGTTTTCACGAAAGATATGAATGGCCTGCGCCATATCGCCAATTTCGTCCACCTGCGCCAGCACCGGCGTTTCCACCGCATAATCCTGAGTCGCCAGTCGGTTGACCACATCGCTTTACGTCACCACCGGGCGCAGGATCCGGTGTTTGATAATAAAGCCGAGCACAAATAAAAAGAGCAGGGCGGTGAAACCGACCATGATTTCCGACAGGGTACGTAGCCGCTGCGACAGCGCGGTCGCCTGGCTAATGACCTCATCGGTACGCTGATCGGAGAGACTACGGAAATGGGAAAAACGGTATTCTGCCTGGCTTAACTGATCTTCATAAGGCTGACCGAAAAGGATGTCGATGGCGTCATTTTTGTTTCCTGCCTCCACGGCGGCCATCGCCTGGCGTTGTTTATTCTCCAGTTCCCTGAGCACTTTCATTCCGTCGCGCAGGATCAGAATTTCTTCGGTCGTGGCATTGCGGTCCCGGAACCTGACCAGCCGATCTTCCAGCTTAATGTCGATATCCAGTTGCGCCCGCCAGGCTTCGATATGCTCTGGCAGTGGTCGTATCGCCGCTTCCCGGGCCAAATCAGTTAACGCAAAGGCATCGCGTTCCAGCTCATCGATCAGCGTGTCTGATACCCGGCTGTGAGCAACGGCTTCACGTTCAGCCCGTTCGGCATTAGAGGCGGTAAAGAGCGCCACGCCTGAAGAAAGCGTCAGCACCACGGTGGCGATATAAGCAAAATTCGTGATCGTTGCGATACGCACGTAATCACCTTTTATTATTAAGGAAAATCAGGAGAGATCATCTAAGCGTTTACCACTCTTCGTTATAAATCAAGCCGCAACATAAACGTAATTTTTACGTCACATTTCCTGCCTATAGTCGGCGGCATCAAATCCCAAAGAGGATAACAATATGTTTGCTCCCCTGACTTATGTGCAGGTGGACGCGCCCCGTTGGTTGCAGACCACGGGTGTTTGCGGCTTTCTCATTGTGGGAGGGCGCTAATGGACGCGTTCACTGATATCCGCCTTGACGGTGTTTCGTATGCTTTTGGTACGCATACCGTTCTCAATCAGATCGATCTCCATATTCCCGCCGGCGCCGTTGTGGCATTGCTCGGCCCTTCCGGCTGCGGCAAAAGTACCCTGTTAAGGCTGCTTGCCGGACTGGCTCAACCATTGCTGGGCACCATTACCTTCGGTAACCGGCTGGTGGCAAAAGCCGGATGGGCGCTGCCGCCGGAATCACGTGATATTGGCATGGTCTTTCAGGACTATGCCCTCTGGCCGCATATGACCGTCGAAGATAACGTCGCCTTCCCGCTAAAAATGCGCAATGTTCCGCGTGCACAACGGGAAACCCGTGTGGCCGCAGCGCTTGAACGCGTCGGGCTTGGCGAGTTCGCGAAGCGTAAACCTTCGGGGTTGTCCGGTGGTCAGCAGCAGCGCGTTGCGCTGGCCAGGGCGATAGTCGCCGAGCCACGGGTATTACTCTTTGATGAACCCCTTTCCAATCTCGACAGTGAACTGCGTGAATCGCTGTGCCGTGATATGGCCGTACTGCTTCGCCAGCTCGGTATTACCGCTGTTTATGTCACTCACGATCGCGGTGAAGCCGGGATCATCGCTGACCGTATCGTTCATCTGTCTGCTGGTCGGGTGGATGCCATCCGTTCTGTTACATCATCCTCAGGGGAAATTGCATGAAAGCCAGACTGTCCGTGAAGAAAGGAGTTGTGTTAGCTATGGCGTTATCGTCTGTCATGATGTCCAGCGCCCATGCGCTTACCGTCTATACCGCCGGTCCAGGCACCCTGGCAAAAGGCCTTGCCAGCGGCTTTGAGAAAAAGACCGGTGTGAAAGTGGATGTTTTTCAGGCCACCACCGGGAAAGTGATGGCCCGCCTGGAGGCTGAACAGGCCAATCCGCAGGCAGATATCCTGATCTCCGCCTCCTGGGATACCGCCGAAGATTTGCATAACCGCGGCTGGTTGCTGCCTTATCAGAGCGCCAATGCGGCAAATGTACCGGCCACGTTGAAAAGCGCGGATTATATTGCTCAGGGTATCTCTGCGCTGGGGATCGTCTGGAACACCAAAAGCGGTACGCCGGAGCCAAAAGAGTGGCAGGATCTGACCCGCGCTGAATTTAAAGACAAGGTGACGACCCCGGATCCGGCACTGTCCGGGGCCTCCCTCGATCTGCTGATCGGCCTGCAAAATGGGATGGGCGATAAGGCCTGGTCTCTGTTCGATGCGCTGAAAAACAATGGCATGGTGGTGAGCGGCCCGAACGCTCAGGCGGTGACGCCGGTTATGCAGGGGGCAAAAGCAGCGGTCTTTGGCGCGGTCGATTACGTGACCTACGGCAACATTGAACAGGGGGAATCTCTGAAGGTGATTTTCCCGGCCAGCGGAACGGTGATTGCCCCGCGCCCGATGATGATCCTCAAAACCACTCCGCATGAAGCCGATGCGAAAGCCTTTGTTGACTACGTGCTCTCGCCGGAAGGGCAGAAAATGGTGGCCGACGCCTGGCTGATGCCGGCCCGTACCGATGTACAGGCAAAACGTCCACTGTTTACCGAACTGAAGGTGCTGCCCACCAAAAACGACGGTACCAGCGAGCGTAGCGATGTGCTTAAACGCTTTAACGCACTTTTCGCCCAGTAACCTTTACCCGGCGGGGGCAACTCCGCCTTTCGGACTGCCGCTGTGAACCAACGACTACTCTCTCTGGCAACCCTCACCGTGCTGGTGGTGCTGGTTGCGTTACCGCTGTTATTTATTGTGCTGCAGGCCATCTTTCCGCAGTTCAGTGCCGGAAAGCTTAGCGGGGCATTTTCCGGGATCGGACCGCTGCTTGCGGAGCCTCAACTGGCGGCCATGTTTGCCGGTACGCTGCAGATTGCGACCGGCGTTGCCCTGCTCAGCGCCTGTATTGGCCTGCCGCTCGGTGTGGCGCGGGGATTGTTTAACTTACCCTGTCCGCGGCTGTGGGATCTGCTGTTTCTGATCCCCTTTCTGACGCCGCCCTATATCGCCGCGCTGTCGTGGATGCTGGTGCTGCAAACCAACGGCTATCTGGCGCAACTGCTGGGTTTTGATCTCAATAATCTGCTGTTCAGCAAGAGTGGGATCGTACTGGTGATGACGCTCAATATCTTCCCGGTGGTCTATTTTGCCGTATCCCGTAGTCTGCTTGCCAGCGGGCAGCGAATGGCGCTGGTGGCCAGAGTGCATGGCGCAACGCCCTGGCGTGCCTTTGTGCATATCACGCTGCCTTTGCTGTCGCCGTCGCTGGCCGGGGGCATGTTGCTGGCCTTTACCCTGGCAACTGAAGAGTACGGCGTACCGGCGGCACTGGGAGCGCGTTCCGGAGTGGTGATGCTCACCGTGGGCATTGAAAAGCGGCTTGCCGACTGGCCCGTCGATCTGCCGGGGGCTTTTGTGCTCTCTTTGAGCCTGATAGCCATTGCCCTTAGCGCCTGGTGGCTGCAGGGCAAGCTGACGGGGGGCAAAGATGTTACCAGCGTGACGGGTAAACCGACGGAAAACATGGGCGCAAATCCCGGCATGATGGCCGTGCCGATGGTGCTGGCGCTGGCGTTTGTCGGCTTTCTGGCCGTCGTGGTGCCAGGGCTTTCGATGGCGGTCACTGGGGTGATGTCGACGCTCTCGGGGGGATTATCCCTGGCCAATGCCACCAGCGCCCACTACGCGGCGTTATTTGCTCAGCAAGGGGATGCGCTGACGGCGCTGGGTACCAGCCTGTCTCTGGCGCTGGCCTCGGCGCTGGTCACCGGCGGTGTGGGATTAGTTGCCGCCTGGCTGGTGGTGGTGCAACAAATCAAAGGTCGTAAGGTGATTGATGCCCTGTCGCTGATGCCTGCGGCATTGCCGGGTATTGTCGTTGGGGTGGGATTGATCCTGCTGTGGAACCGCACTTTCTGGCCGGTTTCACCTTATAACAGCTGGTTTATTTTGCTGCTCTCTTATTGCTGTTTACTGCTGCCCTGGCCGGTACGCTATGTCAGCAGCGCTTTGCGTCAGCTCGGCGGCAACCTTGAACCTGCGGCGCGGGTGCATGGCGCCAGCGCTTTTCAGGCGCTGCGCTATATTGTTCTGCCGCTGGTCTTCCCGGCTATGTTAGCCGCCATGCTGATGGTGTTTGCGGTTGCCTCGCGCGAACTGGTGACCTCGTTACTGCTGGCGCCAGCGGGTACGCAGACCGTCGCCGTCTTTATCTGGCGGCAGTTTGAGCAGGGTTCGGTCGGGCAGGGAATGGCGATGGCAACCTTAACGCTGGTCAGCGGGCTTATATTAATGCTGACTGCGCTGGCGATTATGCAGCGTGGCACGCAACGATAAATACAGAGCACAAAATCGCCCATCAGCCAGAAAAAATACGTTATAACAGAAGGACATCTATAGCAGGAGCTGGTTATGACCCCTTTTCTGGACGCCTATTTCGCCCGTATTGATTTTGCTGGTAAACCGGATGTGAGTATCGACACATTGCGGTCTTTGCATGCGCTGCACAACGCGGCCATTCCGTTTGAAAACCTCGATGTGGTGCTGCCCCGTGAAATCGAACTGACCGACGAGGCGATTTTTAACAAACTGGTGGTCGCCCGTCGCGGCGGCTACTGTTTTGAACAGAATGGACTCTTTGAACGCGTTCTGCGTGAGATTGGGTTTAACGTCCGCAGTTTGCTGGGCCGGGTGGTGCTTTCAAATCCGGCGCAGATGCCGCCGCGTACTCACCGGGTGCTACTGGTGACCCTGGACGATCAACAGTGGCTGGCCGACGTTGGATTCGGCGGGCAAACCCTGACCGCGCCAGTGCGTCTGGCGGCGAACATTGAGCAGGAGACGCCGCATGGTCTGTACCGTCTGCAGCCTGCCGGAACTGACTGGATTTTGCAGTTCCGCCACCATGAAAAATGGCAATCGATGTACCAGTTAGAGATAGGGCCGCAGTATCAGGCCGATTTTGTGATGGGCAATTTCCATTCGGCGCACTGGCCGCAGTCCCATTTCCGCCATCATTTATTGATGTGCCGCCATTTCACTGACGGCAGCAAACTGACGCTCACCAACTTTCACTTTACCTGGTGGAAAGCAGGCCAGGTTATCAAAGAGATCGTTGCCCCCGATGCCCGGAGCCTGCATGGGCTGCTGCAAGAGCATTTTGGTCAGGGGGCCGATCATCCGCAGTATGGCTTCAGCGCGGATGCTCTCGAGGTGACAATGTCACGTTTTAATCTTCATGAGGAAGGGCGCTAAACAGCTCCTGATGTATGCTGGCATCCAGATGTCTGTCGAAGGTGGAGTCGTCGATATCTGGTATGCCCAGCACGCAGATACCATCCAGCCCACAGACCAGGGCGATTAAGCGCCAGGCAATGTTTTCTGGCGTGTCGGTGGGGGTGAATTCCCGGGCCGCAACCCCGGCAGAAATGATCTCCACAACTTTGTTGTGCCACATCTCCATGCTCAGCACCCAGGCGGCTTTCAGTTCCGCTTCTTTGCTGATCTGCAACTGCACTTCCCGCCACAGGTGAATATAGGCATCCAGCCCGCCTTCATCGCTGCCCAGCATCGCGTGTAAACGTTCCCGCCAACTGGCGGTGTCAGGCAACACGTTGACCTCCAGAACGTCGCGGCTGATACGGATAAAGGCTTGCGCTTTTAACGAGTCCACCGAGGCGAAATGATGGTGGACCTGGCCAGTGGCCACGGCGGCTTCGGTCGCAATCCGGCGTACCGTCATTGCACTGATGCCTTCGGCAAGGGCCACGCGTATGGCGGCCTGTAAAATGATCTCACACCGCTGATCCCGAGTTAAATAAGCCACATAGCCCCCTTTATCCATTGATCGGGCGAAGTTTAACAAAAAGCTGGACAGATGTTCAATATTCCGTAGGATCGCATTTCTGGACGTGTGTCCAACAAATGAAAGAGGGTGTTATGTTTCGGCAGTGGTTGACGCTGGTTATTATTGTGCTGGTCTATATTCCGGTGGCAATTGATGCCACGGTGTTGCATGTGGCATCCCCGACGCTCAGCGCGGAACTGGCGACCAGCAGTAACGAATTATTGTGGATAATCGATATCTATTCCCTGGTGATGGCCGGAATGGTGCTGCCGATGGGGGCGCTGGGCGATCGTATTGGCTTTAAGCGATTGCTGCTTACCGGCAGTGGGATATTTGGCCTTGCTTCTTTGCTGGCGGCGTTTTCCGGCTCTGCCGGGCAGTTGATTGCTGCGCGGGCGCTGTTGGCAACAGGTGCGGCAATGATAGTTCCGGCGACCCTTGCCGGGATCCGCACCACCTTTACCCACGCCGCCCAGCGTAATATGGCGCTCGGCGTCTGGGCCGCCGTGGGATCCGGCGGCGCAGCCTTTGGTCCGCTGATTGGCGGATGGCTGTTGGCCCATTTCCACTGGGGCGCGGTATTTTTGATTAATGCCCCGATTGTGCTGCTGGTTATGATGCTGACGGCGCGCTTTGTACCGCCTCAGCAGGGCAGACGTCAGCAGCCGCTGAATCTGGCGCAGGCGTTTATGCTGATTGCGGCCATTCTGCTGCTGGTGTGGAGTGCAAAAACGGCAATCAAAGGAAGTGTTGCGACCTGGGGCGTGGCCGCGGCCTTTTCTGTCGGCGGCATTCTGCTGATGGCTTTTGTGCGCCAGCAACTGGCGGCGAGTGTGCCGATGATCGATCTGCGGCTGTTTGCCCAGAGGATTATTTTGTCCGGGGTGGTGATGGCGGTGACGGCGATGATAGCCCTGGTTGGTTTTGAACTGCTGATGGCGCAGGAATTACAGTTTGTTCACGGCTTCACCCCTTTTGCCGCTGGCATTTTTATGCTGCCGGTGATGCTGGCCAGTGGCTTTAGCGGCCCGATTGCCGCAATACTGGTCTCACGTCTAGGGCTACGGCAGGTTGCGGCAGGGGGAATGGCGCTCAGTGCCGTCAGCTTTCTTGGTTTGTCGGTCACCAACTTTGCCACTCAGCAAACCCAGGCCTGGATCCTGATGGCCCTGTTAGGTTTTAGCGCAGCCAGCGCGCTGCTGGCCTCTACCGCCGCAATTATGGCGGCAGCCCCCAAAGAGAAAGCGGCCTCGGCGGGAGCGATTGAAACCATGGGGTATGAGCTTGGGGCGGGGCTGGGAATCGCGCTGTTTGGTCTGATCCTGACCCGCAGCTTCTCCACCTCCATCACGCTGCCAGGCGGACTGAGTAGTGAACAGGCGGCGCAGGCGTCTTCCTCTATTGGCGAGGCATTTCAGCTGGCGCAGAGGCTTTCGCTGCCCACCTCCGGGGAGGTTATTTCTGCGGCGAAATCAGCGTTTATTACCTCGCACAGCGTGGCGCTGGCAACTGCAGGGGCATTGTTATTGCTGCTGGCTTTTGGCGTCTGGTTTAGCCTTGCCGGGCTTGATAAAACCGTCAGCAGGGTCGAGCCAGACGGGGATCGAGGGTAAAGGGTTCGGATTTGACGCTTTTCAGTACCTTTGCCGCCTGAGGGTGCTCGGGATTAAACAGCGCGTTCCACTCGCCGGTGATGGTGCTGGGGACGCGCAGCATCAGGCCGTTGGTTGTCGATGCCAGCCAGTCATCGCCGATATGCTGAGTGGAGACGGGCGGCGGATCGGCCTTCCAGTCTTCAGGCAGTGACGCTAAATCCAGGGTGGCGACCAGATTGCGGGGAACGTTGAGGGTTAAAAAGCAGTAGCCGAGGGCAAGATCTTCAATGTCGAGATGGACCAGGGTTTCAAGCACACACAAGGCTCTGGAGGAACCGAGGTAGACGCAATCCTTGCCGGGGGAATTCCAGCGTCCGCCCCAGGTGCGGGCTCCATAGCCATCGAAGGCCGTGGCGGCGTATTTGTCTTTTACCAGCCGCCAGAAGGTGATGTTTTCCATTAATTAATTGACCACACCGTGTTCAATACGGCCGATCAGCGTCAGGACGGCTTCCGCTCCGGCGGGGGTGGAGAGCAAATCCGCCGGCTTTTTACCGCCCAGTCCCTTGGCCGGTTTAATGAGCCACTGCGCCATGCGCTCGCTGTTGCCATTAAAGAGTTCGCGGGCGGCGCTGATCACCCGGGCTAAAGTGTAAACCCGCGCACTTTGTTCCGGGGAGAAGCGTTTTTCAGCGCTGTTAAGGCGACGGTTATAGGTGTTGCGGTCAATACCCGCCATCCGGCAGAGCATGACTTCATCGAGGGCGACGGCGCCTGCGATATCGCGCAGCACGCCTGCATTCAGTCCCACGCTGATGCTGTCATGGGCCGCAATCGCCGTCGCGGGCAGTCCCAGAATACTGAGCAGATCGTGCGCTGCGGCACGGGTGCCGGGAGTATAGAGTTGCATAGGTGCGCTCCTTTTGTTCATTTGATATTTATTTTAGTTCAAATGAACAGGCGGGGCAATCTTCGTTACTGCTGACGGGTCGCCCACCAGCAAAGTAACGAACCAGCGCAGACCATTATGGCGCCTTGCCAGAATGCGAACGAGAGCGGGGCGCTTAGTACAAAGGCGGCCAGCGCAGAAGACAACACTGGCGTAAAGTAAGAGGCCGCAGCCAGTACCGCCACGTGACCGTGTAAAATCCCGACGTTCCAGGCAGCATAACCCATTCCCAGCGCAATGGCGGTTAGCACAAGTTTGATAACCACCGGTACGCTGAATTGCATCGGCGGTTGTTCGCTGAGGAAAAACTTCACCCACAGCGTGGCTGCCGTCAGCAGAATAAACAGGGTAATGCCGTTTGCGCCACGGGCATATTTGCGGGTGACGGTGCAGTTCATCGCCCAGATAAAGGCTCCGGCGAAGGCCAGCGCATAGCTGAGAGGACTGGAGAGAATATTTTGCCGGATATCGTGCAGATTAATGCCCTGTTCACCGCCTAAAACCCAGCTCACGCCGACAACCGCCAGCAGCAAGCCCGGCACTACCAGCCATGTGGATTTTTGACCGGTAAACAGAATGGCGAAGAGTATTGTCAGGCTGGGCCATAAATAATTGACCATTCCGACCTCAATGGCCTGCTGGCGCGTTCCGGCATAGCCCAGCGATAACGCCAGACACAGTTCATAGCAGACAAACAGAACGCTGCCCGCCAGCAGATAGCCGCGTGGAAAACGCCGCAAATCAGGGAAGCCAACGGTGAACATAAGCAGGATCGCGCTCAGGGTGTAGATCATCGCCGCTCCTCCTACCGGTCCCAGTCCTTCGCTGACGGCACGAATCAAACCCACCATCGTGCTCCACAAAACAATGGCGGCAAGGCCGGTCAATGTTGCTCTTTGTTTATTCACATCCATCCTGCTTTTTTACTTTTAACAACGGCAAACAGGGGAATGTATAGTACTTTGCCTGCTATGCAAACTCTTGCGTCACTTAGCCGCACTCACAGGGACGGACATTCACAATCCGTGGCGTTGATATGGATTAATCCGCCAGAACGCTGATTTGATCTGGATCACACTTAACCAATGGCTGATAATAACCGCTGCATTTTTTTAACAAGTGGTTGTGGTATGAAAAAGACGATTTTTTCGTTAGCACTTGGCACCTTTGGCCTCGGCATGGCGGAATTTGGCATTATGGGTGTGCTCACGGAGCTGGCGAAAGATGTCGGCATTACCATTCCTTCCGCCGGGAACATGATCTCCTTTTATGCTTTTGGCGTGGTGATCGGCGCGCCGATCATCGCCCTGTTTTCCAGTAAATTCTCGCTGAAAACGATCCTGCTGTTTCTGGTCGCCATGTGTGCGGTCGGCAATGTAATTTTTACCTTCTCAACCTCCTATACCATGCTGGCGATTGGGCGGCTGGTCTCCGGTTTTCCGCATGGCGCATTCTTTGGCGTGGGCACCATTTTGCTGTCAAAAATCGCCCCGCCGGGAAAAGTAACCCTGGCGGTTGCGGGGATGGTGGCAGGGATGACGGTCGCAAACCTGGCCGGGGTTCCTGTTGGCACATGGCTGGGACATGCGTTTAGCTGGCGCTACACCTTCTTTCTTATCGCCATCTTTAACCTTCTGGTGATGCTGTCGATTATTGTCTGGGTGCCAAAACTTTACGACAGGGCAGAAACGCGCCTGTCTGAGCAGTTTCGCTTTCTGAAAAAACCAGAGCCCTGGCTTATTTTCTCTGCCACCATGTTTGGTAATGCGGGGGTCTTTGCCTGGTTCAGCTTTGTGAAGCCGTTTATGCTCAATGTCTCGGGTTTCCCGGAACTGTTTATGACCGTCATCATGATGCTGATGGGATTAGGTATGGTGCTGGGAAACCTGATGAGCGGCAGATTGTCCGGGCGTTTTAGTCCGCTGCGTATTGCCGCCACCACCGACCTGGTGATTGTGTTGTCACTGCTGATGCTGTTTGCGTTCGGTGAAAATAAGATAGCTTCGCTGACCATGGGCTTTATCTGCTGCGCGGGCCTGTTTGCGCTTGCCGCACCTTTGCAGATTTTGCTTATTCAGAATGCCAAAGGCGGCGAGTTGCTGGGGGCGGCGGGTGGTCAGGTCGCCTTTAACCTTGGCAGTGCGATTGGCGCGTATTTTGGCGGGCTGATGATAACCATTGGCCTGAGCTGGGATTATGTCACGCTGCCGGCGGCCATTCTTTCGTTCTCGGCAATGTCGTCATTACTGATGTACGGGTATATGAAGACCCGTCGCAGCCGGCCAGAAGGGCCAGTTCTGGCCTGAGAAGAGCACCGCTCCTGAAAGGGAGCGGTTAAGGTAACGTCATAAGACGCTGAAGTGTCGAAATATCGATATGTTTTTGTGCCCGGGCCAGACTCCAGGCGTTTTGCAGCTGAAGCCACATATCGGCTGAGCTACCAATAACCACCGACAATCTGACGGCCATCTCTGGCGTCAGGACGGCTTTCCCGGACAACAGGCGACTTGCCGTTGACGGCGCAATATCCATTGCCCGGGCAAAAGTCCGCAGGCCAATATTAAGCTCATCCAGTGCTTCCTGAATGATCTCCCCGGGATGGGGGGGATTCGCCATTTTCATCAGTGGTAGTCCTCATAATCAAGAATCCAGGCATCACCATCGCTAAACTCGAAGGTTAATCGCCAGTTGGCAGAAACCGTAATAGCCCAAATGCCCTGCCTGGCGCCCCCGAGAGGATGTAACCGATAGCCAGGCAGGTCGATATCATTGAGATGTGACGACGCGTGAATAACAGCAAGTCTTCTGCGTAATCGTTGTATATGCTCAACCTTTACGCCGCGCTCCGTGCCATTAAGAAACAGGTCCCGAAGTCCTTTGTGGCGAAAACTCCTGATCATCATCACTCCCTGTTCCCTTCCGCGGAACAATATACAGTCTGTTGCGTCATGCGCAACACTCCTTCCACCATCAAATAACCTTAAGGGAAAATATGTGTGGCGGTTAGCATATTGTCTGTAATCAGGAGGGCGGCTCGCAGAATATTAATCCCGCATCCACGGGGTGATACTTAAGCCGACCAGCATGCCTTCGGGGCTGAGTAACCGGCTGATACTTTGCCCCCAGGGCTCCAGGCGATTAGCCACCAGCAATTTGTAACCCTGGTCCTGCAAATGTTGCGTGGCACGGCTCAGGTCTTCCACTTCAAATTCGATCCAGCTTTGCGGCACCGGTAGATCCGCAGGCCAATGTTCTTTGCCAAAGCAGGACTCAGCCGCCTGCGACAGCGGCCAGAGCGCAAAGTGTTTAGCCCCCTTAAGCGCATCATGATCGGCGACCAGATACTCTTCATTGCCTTCCATCCCTTTCAGGGGAAGACCTAAGGTGGCCTGATAAAAGGCGGCGCTCGCTTTCACATCGCGGGGAATGGGGCCAAAACCCGCAATAAACAGTACATCCAGCCCGCTTGCAGAGATATCCATCTGCACTTCTCCTTTAGTTAATGGTGAGCAAAAAATCAGGGTTCAGATGAGCGTAAGAGCAGAGTGGCGGTAATGCAAATGCCCCATACCGGCACATAACCCGCCGGTATGGGGTTAACACTTACAGCAGAATGGCGCTTATCCGCTTAATCTCCTCTCGCCACTGCGCCTGTCGGGCCGGTTTTTGATGGGCGACTTTGCGGGCCAGATCCTGCTCAAGCAGGGCTTCAAGCTCGATCAGCCGTTCCAGCAGGGCGTCGTTTTCATCTTCACCGGCAATAGCGGAAATCTGAGGTGACGACGACATATCTCCGGCAAGCGACGACTTCTCACCGAGGACGGCGCAGGCGGCATCAACGTCATGCCATTCGCTAAACTGCCCGTCGTGGATGAGCCAGAAGCGGTTGCAGCTGGCCCGGATAAGTTCCCGGTCATGGCTGACCAGCAACACGCCGCCGCTGAACTGCCCCAGAGTCTGTGCCAGCGTCTCTTTACCGGCCATATCCAGATGGTTTGTCGGTTCGTCCAGCAACACCAGGTTGTAACGCGCCAGCGACAGGCCAACAAACAGCAAACGCGAACGTTCGCCACCGCTTAGCGTCGCCACCTTTTGTCCATGGCGGGACCAGGAAAAACCCGCGCTGATAAGGGTTTTTTTACGTAGTTCCGCTGAGGGGGCAAAAGGGGTCAGTGCGTCCAGCAGCGTTGCGTTATCCGGCAGTTGCTCAAGCGACTGATCGTAATAGCCGCTGTGCAGACGCGGATGCAGCTGGATTTCCGGCACACCGTCAGCGGACGACAGATGCCGCCAGATAAGACGCAGTAACGAGGATTTCCCGCAACCGTTTTGCCCGATAATCGCGACCCGGTCGCCGGTTTTTATCCGCGCCAGCGCAACCCTGAACAGAGCGGGAAGCTCCGGGGCGGCGCAAACGGCCAGATTTTCCAGCGCCAGCAAACGATCGGCCACCAGAGGTTCGCCTTGCAACGCCAGACGCCACTGAGAACCGGCGGTAAGTTGTGTCTGGCTCTCTTTCAGGCGCTCCACCTGCTTTTCCATCTGTTTGGCTTTGCGGGCCAGGTCTTCGTTGTCATAGACCCGCCCCCAGGTCGCCAGCCGTTTTGCGCTGGTGGTCACGCGGTCAATTTCCTTTTGCTCAGCCTTGCGGCGCAGTGCATCACTGCTATCCCGCTCACTCAGCGCCTGACGAGCCGCAGAACAGGGAAGGGAAAAACAGTGCAACTGCTGATCACGCAGGATCCAGCTGCCATTGGTCACGGCATCCAGCAGGACTTTGTCATGGGAGACCAGAACAAAACTGCCTTGCCAGCGTTGCAGGAACTGCTCAAGCCACAGCAGGGTGGGCAAATCGAGATGGTTGCTGGGTTCATCCAGTAGCAGCAGATCCGGCTCATTGATGAGCGCCCGGGCCAGTAACAAACGGGTATGCTGCCCGCCGCTCAGCGTTGCCGCCGGGAGGTTTATCTCGCTGGCGCTCAGCCCCATGCCCGCCAGCAGCGATTCAGCCCGCCAGCGTTGGGCTTCACGCGCCTCCAGCGGGAGCTGCGCCAGCACGGCATCCAGCAGCGTTAGCGGGCGTAGCGCATCAGGAAGATGCTGCTCAACCCGCGCCAGCAGACAGTGACTGGCGACCGAGACCGTGCCGTTTATCGGCGCAAGAGTGCCGTCGAGGACTTTTAAGAGCGTGCTTTTGCCGCAGCCGTTATCGCCGATAAGGCCCAGCCGATCGCCCTGTTTCAGGGTAAAGGAGATGTCAGAAAATAACGGGCCGAAGGCCGTTTCAACACGTAATGATTGTGCAGACAGTAATGTGCTCATTTCTTACTCAAGAGTTACAGGCATAAAAATGCCTCGTCAAACATCGCTGACGATAACCCGGTAAGCCCGAGGGAAGGGAGTTAGTTAGCTTCGCTCAAGCCGAAGTTATCGCAGCACGATACCGATAACGCTTGAGCTGGTGCGATCACCAATAGTACGTGAAACGAAAAAGATTTCACTGTACAGCATAATTATCCTCCTTTTTATTCAGTAAGTTGATGAGTGAAAGGAGTGTAGCCTGGGGGGAGAGAGAATGCCACAAGGTTTACCGGGCGGGCGTTACTGCCTCACCCGGTAAATTGAAACCGCAGATCAGATTGAGGTGCGGCGGTAGTTACGGTACTCAGGCTTCCAGAAGTTGTCGTCGATGGCCTGCATCAGCGCCTCTTCTGAGGTCTTGACCGCGATACCCTGCTGCTGGGCGATTTTACCCACCGCAAAGGCGATGGCGCGGGAGACCACGTGAATATCTTTCAGCTCAGGTAGCACCAGTCCTTCGCCGTTGATTAGCAGCGGCGAGTATTTTGCCAGGGTTTCGCTGGCCGACATCAGCATATCGTCAGTAATACGCGATGCGCCGGAGGCGATAACGCCAAGACCGATACCCGGGAAAATATAGGAGTTGTTACACTGGGCGATCGGATAGGTTTTATCATTCCACACGACCGGGGCAAACGGGCTGCCGGTGGCAACCAGCGCCTGGCCGTCGGTCCAGCTGATAATGTCCTGCGGCGTGGCTTCCACACGGGAGGTCGGGTTGGAGAGCGGCATAACGATCGGGCGCGGGCAATGCTTGTGCATTTCGCGAATGATCTCTTCCGTAAACAGACCGGCCTGGCCGGAAACGCCAATCAGAATATCCGGCTTCACATTGCGCACCACCTCCAGCAGGGAGATGGCTTCTGCGCTGGTGTCCCAGCTTTGCAGATTCTCACGCTTTTGCACCAGCTTACTCTGGAACGGCAGCAGGTTAGGCATCTGGTCGGTGAGCAGGCCAAAACGGTCAACCATATAGACGTTCTGACGTGCGGCGTCTTCGCTAAGTCCTTCGCGCTTCGTCTGGGCGACAATCTGTTCGGCGATACCGCAACCGGCAGATCCCGCACCGAGGAAGACAATCTTCTGATTACTGAGCTGGCTGCCTGCAGCACGGCTGGCGGCAATCAGGGTACCGACGGTAACCGCGGCCGTTCCCTGAATATCATCATTGAAACAGCACACTTCATCGCGGTAGCGGTTGAGCAACGGCATGGCATTTTTCTGGGCGAAGTCTTCGAACTGCAACAGCACGTTCGGCCAGCGGTGGGTCACGGCCTGGATAAACTCATCCACAAAGGCGGTGTAATCATCCCCGGTAATACGCGGATGACGGGAGCCCATATACAGCGGATCGTTGATCAACTGCTGGTTATTGGTGCCGACATCCAGTACCACCGGCAGCGTATAGGCCGGGCTGATGCCGCCGCAGGAGGTGTACAGCGAGAGTTTGCCGATAGGGATCCCCATACCGCCAATGCCCTGATCGCCCAGACCAAGGATACGTTCGCCGTCGGTCACCACAATCACTTTGATATTGTGGTTAGGCACGTTTTGCAGGATGTCATCCATGCTGCCGCGGTTGTTCCAGGAAATAAACACGCCGCGCGCGCGACGGTAGATTTCGGAGAAGCGTTCACAGGCCCAGCCTACGGTTGGGGTGTAAATAACCGGCATCATCTCGTCGAGGTGATTTTCCACAAGACGGTAAAAGAGGGTTTCGTTAGTGTCCTGGATATTGCGCAGGTAGATATGCTTATCAATATCCGTCTTAAAGCCCTGATACTGCAACCAGGCGCGCTCGGCCTGTTCCTCAATGGTTTCCACCACTTCCGGCAGTAAGCCAAGCAGGTTGAAGTTGCTTCGCTCTTCGACGCTAAAGGCGCTGCCTTTGTTGAGCAACGGGAATTCAAGTAACAGTGGCCCTGCATAAGGAATATACAACGAACGATTTTTATTATGCTTCGAATACATCTTACAACTCCTGAGTCATTGAACCCGCAGCGAATGCGTGCTCGCGTCGGGGTACTGCGGCGCGCGCCAGTATAAATCATCAAAATGTTAAATACTTGATGCGTGCATGATTTAGGAGATGAATTTTATGGAGTTAATACCACCCCGGGCGGGGTGGCAGAGTATGAAAGTGCGCTTAGTTTACGCGGGCATGACGACCTGAACGGTGGGTGACCAGGCTGTGACTGCCATCTTTGTTCACTACTTTCCTGATATTTGAGACTTTATAATCCAGCCCCAGGATATGACGTGCCTGACGGTTCGACTTCATATGTACTCCTTAATCCAGTGATATTTCAAGGGTGAGCCCGTAAGTTTGCGGGCTGATGTCATCTCTTCCGGCGCGGGGATACGTCGTCCCGCAGGGCTTATCCTCTGCTATCTTTGCGCCTGCTGCAACCGACGGGATCGGCTTTCAGAACAGTCCGTGAGTCAGGGCGTGGCAAACAACCGGCTCAGATCGCCACCCAGTCGCGTGTTACGCAGCGGGCGCTGCTGCTGGCGAAAGGCATCAAGACTTTCCGGGCAGTGCTCCAGCGCGCACCAGCCTTCAAGCCAGGCCAGATTTGTCGGCTGGTGGCTAAAGGCGAGATCCTGCTGGCTGCCGGTTTTCTGCCGGAAGGCCTGCGGGTCATGTAATCCGGCGATCGTCAGTTCCGCCAGGCGTGCCAAGGCATTATGGTTTTCTTTAGTCACCTCAACCCCGTTGCTGCGGGCAAAAAGGGCGATCATCACCAGCGGTTGAAGAGCATAGTTGTGATACGCCAACGCCCGTTGCCGACGGCGCAGTTCATTGGGTAAGAAACCGTCTTTATCGACCTGGTATGCCGCCGTCCGGTAGATGGCCAGCGCGTGCTGAAAAAGGGACTCGCGCTGGGTCACCACCGACGTTGCCATGATGGCCCACGCGGCCCAGTAACTGTGATTGTTGGTTTTTTCCAGCGGAAGGGTTGACCAGTCGGCGACCACAAGGTCGGCCAGTTGACCCAGCCAGCGTTCAATGCGTTCAGAAGGCGCAGCCCTGGCCTTTAGCGGCTGCTGAGGGGAATATTGCAGTTGCAGCCACGCCGAGGACAAACTGGCCAGCGCCCATTTGCGCATCGAACGGCCGGTATGGTTGGTGTCCGTTGCGCTCAGGGCATCTGCCTGCGCCCAGCCTGCAAGCCCCTTGACCACGCAGGCAACACGGGCCGGGTCGCCGTCACGCTCATAGCCGATAACCAACTGGCTCACCTGCTTTTCAAGGGTTGTGATTGCGGAGGTCTGCTGGTGGAAGTCCTGTTCGCTGACTGGATTTAGCGTGGCACGGGCGCCGTCGGAACCGGCGTATTTGCTGGAAAACTGTAGCGCTGCGGTAAAGGGAGCAGGGAAGTCCGGGCAGCGAAAACGGGAAGGGGATGCAGGGGTGCTGGCGGGTGGGCGCAGATAACCCGGTGGCGGAACCAAAGCCTGCTTCGCCTGCGCCGTCGAAACAGCAATCAGCAACAGCAGGAAGACCCGGAGCAAAGAAAACATGAGCGTGCTACCTGTATAACAAAAAACTGACTATAGCACGCTCACCGAATGTGCTTAGCTGCCGCCGAACACATGTACCGCCCGGTGCAGACGAGCCGCGCGTTCTGAGAGATCTTCTGCCGTGATGGTGACGTTTTCCACCATGCTGGTGTTATTGTGGGTCATGGTGCCAATACGTGATACCGAAGTGTTAATCAGCTCCAGCGCCAGCGTCTGTTCCTGAGTGGCCGTACCAATCTCTTTAATCATGGTCGACATATTCAGGACGTTATCGATCATCGTCGTTAAATGTTTTTCCGTATTTTCGACCATATCGACACCGTTTTTCACATTGGTGACGTTCTGCTCAATCAGCGTCTGGATCTCACGGGCTGCTGACGCAGAATGCTGAGCCAGGTTACGTACTTCCGCTGCCACAACGGCAAACCCACGCCCTGACTCACCGGCTCGCGCCGCTTCCACTGCGGCATTAAGCGCCAGGATATTGGTCTGGAAGGCAATGCTGTCAATCACGCCGATGATGTCAACAATCTTACTGTTGTCCGAAGAGAGCGACTGCATCATGGCGATGGCCTGTTTCATAATCTTGCCGCTGTTTGTCGCATTGGTGCTGGTCTCATCGGCACGGTGCATGGCCTCGGAGGCGGTTTCTGCGGTCTGTTTGACGGCACTGGCGATTTCTTCAACCGCTGCGGCAGTCTGATGCAGATCCGCTGAGGTTTCCTCCGTGCGTTTTTGCAGAGACTCGCCTTCTTCGGTGATGCGCTGACTGATTTTACGGATGCCGTTGATCTGGGCTGAAACATCGCCGACCAGAGAATTGAGGTTTAACCCCGACTGGTTAACCAGGCGCAGCAGCATGCCAATCTCATCCACACGGTTGAAGGTGTAGTAATCTGACTTACGCCCGGAGACCACTTTTTGCATCTGAGTAAGAATGGTTTTCAGTGGCCGGGAAACTTGCGCCAGTAAATAAAACGAAAGCGCCGCTAATGTAATCAGTGTACTTCCGGCTTTTTCCAGTGCGCCTAATTCAGTAAATTGCAAAGCACTCAGTAATACCGCTGCGGTGATAATACCCAGATTGATACGACGGCTGACGCTGATTCGTTGAAACACCGATAAGAAAGAAAGCAGGCCACGCCTTACCACCAGCCCTTTATAAAAACGAAAGCCGCGTAGTTTATTCTCATTTACCTGCTTATATAAATTATCGCTGGCTTCTATTTCTTCGCGTGAAGGTATATTACGTACTGAAATATATCCGGTTAGATTTCCTTGTTGATATACCGGAGTAACATTCGCACGCACCCAATAATGGTCGCCATTCTGCCGACGGTTTTTGACCAACCCGGTCCAGCTCTCTCCCTGCTGGATGGTAAACCACAAGTCCCCAAAGGCGGCAGGGGGCATGTCCGGGTGGCGGATGATATTGTGAGCCTCACCGACGAGCTGATCTTCAGTAAATCCACTGGCATCAATAAACGCCGTATTAGCATAGGTAATATGACTATGCGTACTCGTTGTTGATAACAGCGTAGTGCCTTCGTTAAGCAAAAGCTCTTTCTGTGTAACGGGAGTGTTACGCTTCATGAATAACCCCATAATGAACTGCGAACAATAAAACTGAATAGGCTATGCCGCTAATGGCTTTTTTATATTTACCAGTCAGTTGGAATGTTTTTTTAACGCAGGGTCATTTTCCACTAATAAGTGGATAACTGAAAGTAGGCAGTGTAAATATTTTTTAAGTTAGACTTACTTCTTATTATTTAAATATTGTTATGATTTTGCAAAAGAAAAAATAACGATCAAATTTTAGCCGGTAAGATTTATTTGCCTAATGCAAATTAATGGTGGGACATGCGGAAGTGAGGTGAAAATAACCGATAAAAAAAAGAAACATTAACATCGCCGGTTAATAGATCTACATTACTGTAAAAAATTTGTCATAATCGGGAAGGATTTTTACGCTTCAATAGCAACAGCAAATGAAGTATAGCTAAATCTGCCCGCAGTGGTGTGGGGAGGTGATCGTTTCTGCATGGAAAGGTGAGTCTTTGAAATTGCCGCGAAGGCTTATGGGGACTGGGATTGCGGAAATTTATTGAATCTGCACTGAAAAAAAATAATGAGAAAAACTAGATATTTTTGCGATTAATTTTGCATTCTTATGTTTGCGTTTAGATCGAATTTAAAGACCGTTTAAGCATGTTTTGCATCAATCCATTTATCGTATATTAAGACGACAAAGAAAGAAGTTGGTTATCACAATTCATCTGCTTAACCGGCCTTCTTGTCATTTATTGTTAGGTCTGAATCGGCTACGCTGCGATCGGCCTCAGGTGTCCCTTTTTTCAATTGTTCATGCAACCGCAGCAAGCGTTCTTGCTCGTTCGGAGACAACGTTAACCATTTTTCTGCATGGGATGTTTCACCGCTTAGTAATGCTAATACACCTTTAACCCCTATTTTTGCAAACACATCAATTAGCTGGTTTTTTTCCTGAGAGTTCAAGGCCTCAAAAAACATAGCCCACGTCAAAGATAAGAATTTTTCGTCTTTAATTGGTGTAGCTGTCATTGCTGTTTGAATGCTGTTGTCCACGGCGGATTGGTGCGTTTTCTCCGAACTAGTCGAGCTATGGATCTCATCGCATACAACTGTCTCTACGCCATTACCTATCCATCCTATCGAGACGTTCTCCTTCCTCGCAATACTTATTGCCACTTTGAGTGATGGAATCGTCCCCCTCGTCAAATAGTTGTTTAATGTGGAGAACGACAAGCCCCAATCGTTCGCTGCGGCACGCACAGTTCTGTTCCCGATGAGTGTTCTCAAGCGGTCGGCAATACTTTCTTTTCCATTATCTTCTATAGCAAGTTCATTTTCTTTTTCTGAAATCATTTTCTTTCCTTCCTAACTATATGAAAAAAATAACAAAACCCAAAAAAGGCAATTCATTGTGCTCATAAAGGCAAAAGAAAGGAGCTCTTTTGCTTTACTTGTGCTCTATGTGGATCAATAATTACACCAACGGATAAGCCGCACGGTTAACTATTTAGGGTAATCGAAGTATGGAAAGAAATGAAGTCCAGCATGACTGGCACCGTATTGACATTGTTGCCGCTCTTCACAAGCGAGGTGTGACTATGCGTGGTCTTTCCACCAGTGCAGGTCTCAAACCCGACACACTTAAAAATGCGTTGCATCGTTCATACCCGAAGGGAGAGCGCATCATTGCTGATGCTCTCAATGTGACACCTGCATCCATATGGCCAAGCCGTTATAACAAGGACTAATCATGTTCGTGACAGTTAACGAATTGGTCGGGCTTCCTGGTTTGCCGACAACTCAACAAGGGTTGAGATATAGCCTAAATAAAGTCGCCTGTAATTCCCCAGAGCTGGTACGTAAGCGCTCTGGAAGTAAAGCTTTTGAATACCACATCGACTGTCTGCCGGAACAGGTTCGTGAAATTATCAGGGAGCGCCATTATCGCGAGATCCTGCAGCAAGATAGCGATGATTCAGGTCAACCTTCGCAACGTGTGAATACAACAACACGTGATGAACTTAAGTTATTACGTCAATGCCCGGCACTTCTTGAAAGAGAGGTGGGATATCTTACTGAGAAACAAAAAGAAATTGCCGATGCCCGTGCCACGCTGGCGCTGTATGTTGAAAAGCTTCGCGATGCTGGCATGTCACGCACCGCAGCCGTCAATTATGTTTCCCTAGAATCCCGTAAGGGGAGGCTGCCCGCACATCTGCTCAAGGCTGCGGAGTTGTCTAGGCAGTGTCCCTTAATTGCATAACCTCTTGTAAAACAATCGGATGCAACCCAGCTTGACCATTGAAAGATAATTCCTCGCCGTTTTGTCGTAACGTGTTGCAATGCGCCGGTATTCTTTCAGGCGACCAAA